>JAHFUA010000172.1 GCA_023265315.1 Acidobacteriota bacterium
CGTTCGACCTTCAGCACAGCCACTTGAGTCGAGGCGTCATCGGCGTAAATCCCCAGGGTGATGTTTCTTGCGTCGGCGATCCGGACTTTTTCCGCCTGCCCGCCAAAAGGCAGGAAGGACGCCAGTGCCAGGCAAAGAGCTGTGCGCAAGCGTGTGAGCCGGGGTCGGCATAAGCGCCCCGGTCTTCGCGATCCTAGATTACAGGTGCCCACAAGGACCGCCAGCAGTTGGCGGCGACTCAGAAGAGCATAGAGTATGCCGCTTTAGCCGAGCCAGATCGGTAGCAAAGCCGGAGCAGTGCCGTAGCGCGTCCATGGTTTCAAGCTTGTTTGAAGCTTGTTTGAAGCTTGAGCGAAGGGAGGAAAGCCCACTTTTCGATAGTTAGTATTTCGAGAGTTCCTGTTGCACTCCTCAGAGGATGGTGCGATAATAGTTCTTGAAGATGGAGTAAGAGGCAGGTTTTGAAGGCATGGCGTGACAGGTGGATTTTGGCTGTACTGGGATTCGTCGCCGGGGACTGTGGTGACGGATGCAGGGAAGGCGAGGGTTTTGCCCTTCAATGCTTGACGGGCGAGGGTAGTGGATGGCGGGAGCCCTGCGGGCTTCGCGCAAAAAATGGGAGGGATAATTGAATCCGCGAATTTGCCGGTGTTGTGGAGAGCCAATTGCTGAAGCTGGGAACACTCTTTCGCGGAATCCTAATGTCTGCGCCTCGTGTTCCAGCATGGCGGATGGGATGGAAGGTTCCAACGTCCCTGAGTCTTTGGAGTGGGAGCCGGAGCAAACGCTCAACAGCGAATTAGCTCAAACGGCGACAGCGGGCGGCCGAGACGCCGGCAAGGAAGAACTCGCTTTCGCACCCGGCTCTGCCAAGCCTTAGAGCAGAAACCGCATCAGGGCGCAGCGGGCACAGACCCGGAGCGAGATTTGCGAGCCGCAGCGATCCCCCGCCACAAGCTGAAGAGCGGCCCGACCAACTTCAACAGGGAAAACACCCGGCTCATCATGGATACCGGTCGGCGGACGCCACGGGAGAGGAAGAAACCGGCCAGCGGTGCCAAGACGCCCAGGAGCAGGAGAACCGGGCGCGGCACGTGAGCGGCGGGGCTCATCCAAGCCGCCGCCGATCGCAGCTCTTGAAATTCACTCTGGAGAGCGTGCCGGTTCACACTACTTTCCAGGATGAGGGACTGTTTCTGCAAACGGAGCTTGTCTAGCGCTTGTTGTCCAAACATGCCTTGTCTTTCTTGAGTTCAGCCAGAGTGGCGGCAAAGGGAACCCAGCCCCGCAGACGATTTCGCAGTCGCCAACCGCAGCCGACTGCGCCTGCCAGGTAAAGGAAACCGAGGAGGATGACGGCGCCAATTTGATTGTTCCTCACGCAGATGATCACGATCGTCACCGTGGCCACCATTAAAGTCATCAGCGCGAGAATCAAGACCAGACCGGTCAGAAGCAGGGCCTCGAACAACCTCCAACGCTCCTCTTGCCACTCGACCTGAAACAACTCGAGGCGGTTTTTCAGGATGGCGGCGATGGTTCTGAGCAGCCGCATCAGTGCGGCGAAGACGCCTGACTTCTGGCTTTCTGATTCTGCCATAGGTCTCTAGATTCGCCCATCGAGCGCCCCTACCCGTGGGAGGGCGCCGAAGACGGTATACGGACTCTCGAAGCGATTGGGTCCCACGCGCTCAGGTTAGCCCCAAAGAGCTCGGGCGACAACCACCAATTCAGGTCGGCGGCGGGGGCCGCTCAGGCGTCTTCCGTTGCGAGGGGGAGGTTACCCACGAGCGATTTCCCGCACCACTTGCCCCTTGGGGCCAATCAGCCGGACCTGGAGCGGCATTTGGCCGATGGCATGGGTGGAGCAGCTCAGGCACGGGTCATAGCAGCGGATGCCATGCTCGACGCGGTTGAGCATGGGCTCGGGAATGTCATCGCCGCGCACGTAGTGCCGCGCGATCTG
This sequence comes from Acidobacteriota bacterium, assembly GCA_023265315.1. GTDB lineage: Bacteria > Acidobacteriota > Terriglobia > Terriglobales > Acidobacteriaceae > JAHFUA01. Next base: position 1,967 of record JAHFUA010000172.1, read on the forward strand.
GGCGACCGTCTGGTTCATCGCCAGGTTGTTCTGACCAGTGGCAACAATCAGGTTGACCTTCCGCAGCAGGCCGTCGCGGTCCACGGTATAGTCATGGAACAGCGTGCCGCGCGGCGCTTCGCTGACGCCAACGCCGCGGAGGCTGTTGATGCCCGCGTCGGCGCGCAGCTCCTCGCTCAGGAGGTCGGAGTCATCCATCGCCGCCTCCACCCGTTCCAGGGAGGCGAGGATTTCGATCAAGCGAGCGTAGTGGTAGAGGAAGGAAGAGGTCACCGCGCCCTGCGGTGCCAGCTTCTTGAACTTCTTGAGTTCGGCGTCGGCTTTGGGTGTGCCCATTTGCTCCGCCACGTTCAGGCGTGCCAGGGGGCCGACGCGGTACATGCCGTCCGGGACGCCCAGCGGCGCGTAGTATGGGGACTTCAGGTAGGAATTGCCCTGCACCGCTTCGCCGATGTAATCGTAGTACTTCTGGGGATCGAGCTGGTCCGCGATGATGCTGCCACTGCTGTCGACGAACCGGAGTTTGCCGCCGTGATGCTCCCAGGTGCCATCCGGCTCGACCAGCCCCATGAAGAGGGACGGGAAGTTGCCGAAGATCTGGACTTCTTTCCGGTGGGTGTCGAGGGTCTTCTTGAACAGGTCGAACGCCACCTTGGTTGTGGCATAGGCCTCAGGCAGCCAGGCGCGAATGCGGGCGCGACCCTCGTCGGTCAGGGGGCTGCGGACGCCGCCGGGGACCGCCCACGCGGGGTGAATCTTCTGGCCGCCCAGGATCGCGATAATCTCCTGGCCGAACTGGCGGAGGCGAATCCCGGCCCGGGCCAGATCGGTGTTACTGGCGATGAGGCCGAAGACATTGCGTTTGGGCTGGGGGGTATCCCAACCGAGCAGGAAATCCGGCGCGCTCAGGTGGAAGAAGCTCAGAGCATGGCTTTGGATCATCTGTCCGAGGTTCATCAAGCGCCGGAGCTTGTCCGCGGCCGGGGGGATGCTGACGGCCATGATGGCGTCGCCCGCTTTGGCCGAGGCGAGAAGATGGCTGACCGGGCAGATCCCGCAGATGCGGGGCGTGATCCCCGGCATTTCGGCGTAAGGCCGGCCTTCGCAGAACTTCTCGAAGCCGCGGAACTCGACGACATGGAACTCGGCGTCGGAGACGTTGCCTTCGTCATCCAGGTAGATGCTGATTTTCGCGTGGCCCTCGATGCGGGTCACCGGGTCGATGAGGATGCGTTTGGGCATAGGACGAAAAAGAATAATCAGCCGAACTTGAGCTGCGGGCCTTCGAGCTTTGGTTCCACACCGCTCAACAGCTGGACCAGGAGCGCCTTGATCCGGTCGGCCGGGGGTGGGCAGCCGGGCAGGAAATAATTGACGCGCACGACCTCGTGGACGGGCAGCACCAGAGGGAGCAGGGGCGGCACAATGCCGGGCTCCTTGGGCAAGCCGGCGTTGGCCTGGGCCCCCTCGACGTAGGCGCGT
>JAHFUA010000104.1 GCA_023265315.1 Acidobacteriota bacterium
CAATTCATAGCCGGCGTGACGGGCACGACCAACAGCGCTGTGACTTGGCTGGTCAATGGAGTACCCGGGGGCAGCGCGAGCAGCGGAACGATTTCATCCGCCGGGCTCTATACCGCTTCAGCAACCGCGCCTGCCGGTGGAACCGTGACCGTGACCGCCGAGAGCGTGGCCGATCCGACGAAGTCGGCAAGCGCCAGCGTCACTCTCGCAACCGTTTATTCCAACATGGACGACGACACAACACTTGATCCCGGAGGCGGAACCTACGGTTGGGGATGGTGCGGATTTCCGGCCTGTGCGGGTGGGGAGAGCACCGCCACGCAGAAGATGACCTGGGGGCTACAGCCCTCTCTCCAGGGGGGGAGTACGCAGTTTATGGTCAGCGGAAGCGCATGGGCTGATGGGCTGTGGTGGCATAAGGTGGGCCCGAGCGACAACGTGTCTAACTTCCAGTTCGACTTCTGGCTGAACGTCAGCCAGGAAGCCACCAGCTACGCACAGGCGCTTGAATTCGATATGTTCCAGTTTGTAAGCCCGACGGAGTACATGTTCGGTACTCAATGCAACTACGCCCAGGGCTATGGCAGCGGAACGTGGGACGTCTGGAACCAGAGCACCGGCCAGTGGACCCACACCAGTTTCGCTTGCCCAGGGTTCGTGCCCGGCGATTGGTATCACATCACCTGGGCCTTCAATCGCACCCCCGACCAATACGAGCACTACAACAGCGTCACCATACAACACTACGACAGCGCCGGTACAACCCAGCTCGACACTTCGAATACACCCGTGAACATGGCACTGCGATCGGGCCCCCTGCCCACCGGTTGGACTGACAACCTAGGTGTGAATTTCCAATTGGACATCAACGGTCTGGCAGGCAGCACAGGCACAGCAACCTTTACGACGCTGGTGGACAAAGTAACGCTGACGGTCTGGTAGATCGACGGCGCGTTTAGGTAGAAACTTCGATAGCGTGGCTCTAAGCGGATCGCCTCTCTAATGGTTGGTTTGTGTCCTTGCCCCTAAGACTCATAGCAGCCACTTTCCTGAGCCGCTCAGTGTGCTCGCGAAGGGCAGACTTCAGGTCCAGAAGGACCGGTTCCAATTCAGAGTTAAATGGGGTATCCACTTGACTCAGGTAGCCCCAACAGGTAGTGTGCGGACCCATGCAAGAGGTCGTGGAGGACTATCCCAGGACTCTCGCGGAACTGGAAACTCGGTTTAGCAGCGAGCAGGCCTGCCGGGACTATCTGGTCCGCCTGCACTGGCCGGAGGGCGTTCGATGTTCACGCTGCGGCGAGACCAAAGTTTGGTCGTTGCGATCGGGGCTCTCCCAGTGTGCCCGTTGCGGGTATCAGATATCCGTGACGGCGGGAACGATTTTCCAGGACACCAGAACACCGCTGACGATCTGGTTTCGTGCCATGTGGTGGGTAACCAGTCAGAAGAACGGCGTCAGTGCCCTTGGTCTACAGCGAGTCTTGGGTTTGGGAAGCTACCAGACGGCGTGGGCTTGGCTGCACAAACTACGGCGGGCCATGGTAAGGCCCGGGCGGGATCGACTCGCGGGAACGGTCGAGGTGGACGAAACTTATCTGGGTGGATTGGAGGAGGGCGTTCGCGGTCGGCAGACCGAGAAGAAGGCGTTGATTGTGGTCGCAGCAGAGGAGGACGGTAAAGGAATCGGGCGGATCCGGATGCGCCGCATCCCCGACGCTTCCGCCCAAAGCCTGGTTCCCTTCGTGACGGAGTCCGTCGAGCCCGGCCACGTGGTCCACACCGACGGCTGGTTGGGCTATGCACCCTTGGAGAACCACGGCTACATCCACAAGATCACTTTTCTTCGAGGCAAGAAGAAATCCCCCTCGGAGCTGCTGCCACGAGTCCATCGGATCGTGTCGCTGCTAAAGCGATGGCTGCTGGGCACGCATCAGGGAGCGGTGAGCGCCGAACATCTGGATTACTACCTGGACGAGTTCACGTTTCGGTTCAACCGGCGCAAGTCGCGAAGTCGGGGAAAGCTGTTCTTCCGACTGATTCAACAAGCCGTAGCTGTGGAGCCAACAACTTACAGAGCAATCGTCGAGTCAGCCACGTCGGTGTGGTCCCGAAACCACAACCCCTTGGGTGTACCTGAGTGAAGTGGATACCCCATTCAGAGTTATTTGCAATGAGTGCCTTGCAGCATAGTTGACGTATGACGGTCTTCCAGGCGACGAGTGGGCATGAGTGGACACGCTTACGAAAAACAAACCCTAAGTGTGCTATAGCCTGTCGGCTGCGTTCGATACGGTGCGTGCTGTAGGCCCCAGACCTTTTTGACAGTAGGGATGGCTTCAGCGAGTGTCAGTCCGTGCGGGTTTCCCGTCACTCTCCGAACTGGAAAACTCCGTTCCGTCAGCCGGAAACCCCGTGGTAAATCCGTGCATTGCCGAACGCAGCGGAAACCGCCGCCTGCGACCAAGGAGACGGGCGCCGGCCGAAGCACCGGCAATTTGCCTGTGCGTCGCCAATCCAAACCAGCGCAGATAGTGGCGAACGACGCTTGGCATCGTCATCCGCAGCGCCGCAACATAATTCTGCTCCGCCGCCCGGCGCTGCTCCTCCGGGGACTGCAGCAGCGCGATCAATTGGCCGGCAAGGTCAGCCGAATTTCCGGTCTTGTAGAAGCTGACCGCCATGCCTTCATCCGCTACCATATTCCGAAAATCGGGGAGGTCGGCGGACACGATGGGCACTCCGTATTCGCACGCCTGATGCGCCGGGCCGCTGGACCCGGTGGCGGAGCTATAAGGAAGAACCAGTATGCTGGTGGTACGGAACAGCTCCGGCACCGCATCTTCCGGCACGTAGCCCCGAAACTCGATTCGCGGGTTTCCTCGCTGCGTCTCTCGTATCGATTCCCAATAGCCCGGCTTGGTGTGGTGATTGGCGCCCGCGACAATTAATCGCGCGTTCGGGACCTGACGCACGACGATGGAGAAAGCCTCCATGAGCGTCTCCAGCCGTTTATAGGTCCCCCAGTGGCCGATCGCCAGGATGCGCTGGTCGGGATTGCCGCGCTGCAAAAAATCGGGCGGACTGGGACAAGGAGCGAAGGTGCCGTGTGTGCCCAAGAGGACGTTTCTCGCCGAATATTTCGCCATCAATGTGCGCCGATAGGTGGAGAGCAGAACCGACACCGAGTTGGCTTTCAGAAGCGTCCTGGTCGCAACACTGCTTCCCAGACGGAACATTTTTTCTCGCCGCACCCCCGCACCCGCAAAGTCGACGTGCTCCAGAATGTGGTGAAGGGTCACGTGCGTGTAGTAACCCATCGCCCGCACCAGGGCGGGCGAACAGAGTCCCATGAAGGCGGCAACCGGATGTTCCTGGGTAGCGAAAGTGGAATAAACAAGGTTAAACCACACCACGTCGGGCCGCAGCAAGCGCACCGTCCTCAGCAGATTCACCGGAGTTGCCAAGCTGCTGGATTGCCAGCACCGCACCACGCGAAAACCGGGCATCTCTTCCTGCGGCGTGGAGCTGAGCGATTTGCCGTTCTCGTCGGTGGCCCAGGCATAGTCGGTGAGCTTGTCGGCGAGAACCGTCAGATTCACCAGCGGATTGCGTTGTAGTTCACGGGCGATGTGAAACCCGTATTCATTCAATTGCCGCCCGCTGGGAGGGAACGTCGTAACCAGACAGATCTTCATGGAATTCGGTTCTCTGACGTCTTCAAAATATGCTAATACGCACAAACGGACGGAACAGCCGGCCATTGCTGCCGGTGAAATTGAAGAAACTCTCCTGCTGAATGCCCGCGGAAAAACGAATGGGATAGCGCAGCGGGACGCGATGGCCGTTTTCTTCGAATACACGTCCGAACGGCATCGCGTACGAGACATTGAATCCGCTTTGCACGGCGTCATAGGAATGAACACCCATGTTCCGCGAATAGGCGACCGACGCCTCCACTGCCCAGTTGCGCGCGGGAGAATACTCAACGCTTCCGGCGGGGCGGAACGCTTGAGCGATGGCAAACTGGGTGCCCTCGACCCGCCACGCACGCAGGTATTCTCCGATCGCCCGCACGCGGAGGCGGCTGGAAATCTTTTGTTCGATACCGCCGTAGGTGGAGGTGTAGTAAAACTCCCGGCTCACAGGAGAGAACCGCTCATCGCGGGCTCCCCAGCCGGTGACAAACGCGGTGCTGCCCCACGGCCTGCCAACCCGAAATTCCAGATTGCCGATCAGGTCGCGCGAGCTGAGATTCCCCTGCCGGGTGAAGGGACCCGCCTCCCGGATTGCATACCCCTTCACCGAAACCCAGTTGAAGAATGAACTGGTCGACATGTACACAAATTGGCGAAACAGATTCTGATTCATGTCGAAGGCATCGGACGCATCCCGCCGCACCGTCTCCTGAATTCCCGTGCTGAAGGTGAACGCGTTGTTGCCCAGCCGAAACGTGGGATTCACCGCGAAGTTGAAGGAATAGTCGGTGGTGTCGCGGTTGACGATGGCGTTGGCGCTGGGCAGCGAAATACTACCGCGCGAATTCCGCACCTGAAAGAAGCCGCCGGCGTCGGGGAGGCCGTTGAGGTGCAGGTGATAGGCGCCGGTCCACTGCGTCTCCAGCGACGACCGGGGCAAGGGCAATGCGCCCGGGGCCGCGCCCTGTAGCTGTGCGTCCATCGCATAGACCGTGGTGTCTTCGAAGATCGGAGCCATAGAGAAATCGGAACGGAAACTCAGCGCCCGATTGATTCTCAGACCCTCGTCGCCTGCGGTGCGCAGCATTTCCTGCTCAGCCGTAAGATCCTGGCCGGCTGCGCTCGCAGCCTGAGCAAAGGCAGTGAGGGCTTGCGCGCTGCGATGCTGCTGGCGCAACAGGGTCGCCTTCGCCAGAAGATACTGGTAGCTCGGGTCGGAGTCGACCAGGCCGCGGCTGATCGAGGCCAGTTGGCCGTCGGCCCTGGGTGTGTCTCCCAGCGCCAGGTAGGTATTCGCCAGGCCGAGGCGCACCGTGGCCTCAGGGGCGCCTGCCGCGAGCGCGCGCTGATAGTACCTTTCCGCCAGTTCATAGTCATGAAGGTCGAGAAACAAGTCGGCCGCCTGCATCAACTGATTGCCGGTGGGCGGCAGCGTGCGCCCGGAAGCGGATTCCATCAGCGCCAGCGCGATCTGATGGCGGGATTCGTCGGCCTCGCCCTTGTTCATCATGAGCCGCGCCGCAGCCAGACGCACCGCGACGCGGTCACTCTCCGGGGCCATGAGAGCGCGCTCCATTCGCTGCGTCGCCTTGTCAGTTTCCCCGACCAGGCTCAAGGCTTCAGCCGTGGACAGAAATACCGTGTCCGGTCCCTTTTGCTCCGCGAGTTGAACATACCGCAGGGTCTGGGCGCGATCGCCAAGGTGGGCATGGGCACGCGCGAGCAGGGCATAGATAGCGCCGTTGTCGGGCGAAAGCCGGTCCGCCGCTTGCAGTTCGCTGACCGCCTCACCATATTCATGCAGGTCATAGAGCGCGCCGGCGAGCGCCAGATGCAGTTTGCCGTCATTGGGTGCGCTCTTCAAAGCGGTGCGAAACTCGTCGGCCGCCGGCTTCAGCATTCCCTCCTCGCCGTAGGCAGTACCTCGGATCAAATGCAAAGCCGCGGAATCGCCCAATCGTTCTTCCGCGAACTTTGCCTGCTGCAAGGCCGCTTTGGGCCGATGCAGATCGAGGCTGGCATAGGCCAGCCCAAGGTGGGCCTCGCCATCCTGGGGATCGAGCTTGAGCGCGGCTTCAAAATCCGAGGCTGCAGCCGCGCCCTGACGGAGGTCATGCCGCACAAAACCGCGATTCACATACGCGGTCACGACCTCAGGGCCGCGCTCCACGGTGCGTGTGAACGCCGCCTGGGCCTGTTCGAGATCGCCGGCGTGTTTGTAAACATATCCCGCCAGAAGAGGCAGGTCCGGTTCTTTGGGCATTCGGTTTTCGTAGCCTGAAGTAAACAGTAGCAATTCGTCATAGCGACCGAGATGGAGCAAGTCGTATCCCAGATAGACCACTACGTCACGGTCCATAGGAAGCGCCTTGATGGCTTCCCGTCCCACCTCTTCCGATTCCTGATACTTCTCCGACCAGGTCAGGTAACGTTCCTTTTCTCTTAGAACCAGGGGTTCCTTCTGCATCTCGGCGGTGGCGCGGGCCAGCCACTGCGCGGCCAATGGAAACTGGTGGGCCTCAATCGCGGCATTCATGCCTCCGGCGACGATCAGGCCGTTGTCGGAAGCCAGGCTGTACCCTTTTTCATACGCCACTTGAGCCTTGGCGAATTCGCGGCGCGACGTGTACATGTCGCCGAGGGCCAGGTACGGCACGTACAGTCGCGGATATGCGGCCGCGAGCTTTTGAAAGTATTTCTCGGCGTCCCTATCTCGGCCCATCTCCCGAGACACCGATCCAAGTGAGGTGAGGGCCAGCCGGTTTGCTGGGTCGATAGCCAGGACTTTCTTGTAGACACCAATCGCTTCCTCTCCCCGTCCCATTTTCGCAAGCAGGTCCCCATTCAGTTGCAGGGCATGGGGATCCTTTGGATTCAGTGCGAGGGCTTCGTTGACATCGGCAAGAGCGCTATCGGTTTCTCCGGTGCGCAATTTGACCAGCGCGCGTAGGCGGAGAAAGTCCTCCCGGCCATGCCCCTGGATGTTCAGGTTGGCGATCTCGGATTGCACAGCCTGGAGTTGTCCCTGAGCGGCTGGCTCGGCGTGCAAACGCTGATAAAGGTCCACCAGATCCATGCGAAGCTGGATCCTATAAAGAGGTCCTTCCGCGGGAGACTCCGGCAGGTGACTGAGAGCTGCGCTGTATTCGTCGACGGCGTCCTGAGTTCTCTCCTCGAGCCGCGCCACCTCCCCGCGGACCGCATGCAAGCGATAGTGCTCAGCGTCCAGACTCGCAGCCCGCTTGAGAAAGCCTTTCGCTGCCTCCAGCGTGCCAGCACTCACCTGCGCCTGGGCGGCCGAGAGCTGCAAATTCAGATCGCGTGGGGCCTCGTCGGCGGCCCGCGCATACAACTTGGCGGCAGCGCTTTGGTTGCCGGCCAGCTGATAGGTGTAGGCAAGTTCCGCATGCAGATCCGGGCTGCCGCCGCGAACCTGTTTCAAGGCGTCGATGGCTGCCGAGTAATTCCCGGTCTCCCGATAAAATCCCGCGAATGAGCGCAGAACTTCAGGATTGTTGGGAGCGCTGCGCTTCGCCATTTCCAGGTAATGGTTGGCTTCCTTGAACTGTTTCAGCCGTTGATGGACCAGCGCCAGCAGCAGCTCCGAATGTGCCCCGGGACGAAGTTGTTCGCCGCGTTGCAGGGGAGCAAGCGCTTGTTGGTATTGTCCCAACTGGAGCAGGAGTTCGCCCAGCAACAGCCAGTCTTCGGTCCTTCGCGGATCAGCCGAGAGCACCCGCGTCAGCAGACTCTGCGCCTCTGCTTTCCGCCCCATGATCTTGTAAGTTTGGGCCAGGCCCGATTGGCCCTCGAGGGAGGAAGGATTCAGACGCAAGCCGTGAGCATAGGCGTCGACGGAGACTTGTGCTTTGCCGGCCAGCCGCGCCGCGTACCCCAGCAGGAACCAGAGCTGAGCATCGTTGGGCGCCGCTTGCGTCGCGCGCTGGGCATAATCGGCCGCCGCGGAATAGTTGCGGCTTCGTATCGCTTCTTCGGCCGCGTGTGCCAGGCGGGCATTCTGAATATTCGAGCCCCAGCCGAGAGGTTTCTCAGCACCCTGCGGCCGCGTGTTCTGGACTGGTTGCGGCGCACTCGAATCTGAGCCCACCTTGTACGTCTGGCCTTGACTGGCGACGCACATCGCAAGCGCGAGCACGGGCGCAGCCAACCACGTCAAAAAATGTTTGATCCTGGAATTCAAGGCGCCACCGCCATCCGTTCTACTGGATTCGCGGCATTTCGATTCCAAGCATCTGCAAGAGGTTGGCTGGCCCGGCGGCAGCCTCAGTCGCCCAGGACGTCTTTGCAAGCAACCCAGGCGGACGACACGCTATCCAAGCTGCCGACCGGAGGAACATTGTGGCAAGGCTTCATCATGTCAAGCGCACCGGGCGGCCCATCCCACTCGCCATTGTCTTCTTAGTCACTTTCCTGATTCACGGCCCACTCCTTCTGATGAAGCTTCCTCTTAAGTCCTACGACACGAATTTCCACATCTTTTTCGCGTCACATTATGCCCACCACTGGTTCGACCCCTGGAACCCGAAGTGGTACGCCGGTTTTTCGCAGATGACATACCCCCCACTTCCACAGCAATGGATCGCCCTGCTTTCCCACGTGATCAGCCTCGACATGGCTTACATGCTGGTGCAGTTGGTCGCCATTCTGCTGCTGGCGCTGGGCGCGTATCGTTTCGCCGCGCTATGGGTTGACCGCCGCGCCGCCACCTATGCCGCTCTCGCCAGCGTGCTTCTTGGCTCCGAAGCGTTTCTGGTCTACTCCGCCGGGCAATTGTCGACAACCTTTGCCGCTCCTCTTTATCTGAATGCGCTGCCCTATCTTTATGAATGGCTGCGCCGAAACAATTGGCGCTCCCTCCTCAAGGGTTCAGCGCTGGCCGTGGCCGCCGCCGCAGCCCACCATGCCACGCTCCTGTTCGGGTCCGTTCTGTTCGCAATTCCCGTGATCGCGCTGGCATTTCGCGATGTCCGCGAGGACACGCAGCGCAGTGAGACCGGTGTCGTGTTCCGGACGCTTTTTGTCGTCATACTCGTCGGGATAACGATCGCCGTGGTGCTCCTGCCTTTTTGGATCGCCCTGATCAGCTATCCAGTTACTCAAACGCCAATCCCGCACCCCAGCCGCGCGAATTACATCCTGAGTCCTCAATGGGGATTGAATTACTTCCTTGTTCCTTACGGAGCTTTAGTCTTCGCCTTCCCTTTCATCTTGTTTCGCGGTTCTTCCATGTCGCGCCTCCGCCCGCTACTCCTGGGATTCTGGGTTGCTTTCCTGCTGGGGTTGGGCGGCACAACTCCGGTCGCCGGATTGCTCCTTGGCCGCGCGTTTGAAGTCCTCACGATGGAGCGTTTCACATATTGGGCAACGCTGCTTGCCCTGCCGTTTGTGGGGCTGCTGGCCAAAGAACTCATCGACCGGTACCAGTGGCGGGCAGCAACAGTTCTGGTGTTGGCGGCGGGCTTGACCTGCTCGCTGGCGGTGGCCTGGGCGAGTTACCGCCCGGCGGATGCGGAGGACTTCAAAGTGGACACGGTGGCTGCCTGGTTGAATCGCGACGGCCACGATCGCTACCGCTACGTCACTCTCGGCTTTGGCAACAAGATTTCGAGGCTGGCCGTCCTGACTGACGCCGGCAGCGTCGACGGAGAGTGGAATTCCGGCCGCATGTTGCCGGAGCTGACCGAGCACGGGGCGGGCGCCTTGACCAGTTCCAAGTATTTCGGCAAGGCCGGCCTGGATGCGCTGATCGCCATGCTGCAACACGCCGACCGTTATGGACTGAAATGGGTGTTTGTCAAAGATCCCTTCTACGAGCCGCTGCTTGTTTTTTCGGGTTGGCGAAGGGTGGATGACCTGGAGGAGCGAACCATCACCATCTGGGCCAAGGACGACGTCCCGCCGGCGTCACCCATAAGCTCGCTTCGGGAGCCTCCTCAGTGGCAAGGACTGCTGTGGGGCATTCTACCCATGGCAAGCTGTTTGCTGGCCATGCTGCTGGTCCTTATTCCGGACCGGCGCTGGGTGGAACATGAGGTCATCGACCACTCCCCGCCCGAAGAGAATCTCGCACTAGGGAGGTTGATCTCGTGAAGGGGCGACTTCTGGCATTCTCGCTTGCCATCGCGACCGTGGCTCTCGTCGTTGTCGGCACCCTGTGGGGGAATCAGTCGGCCATCTCGGTATCGGATGCCAAGGCGCGGCTGATGGCATCTTCCCGATCGCCTCAGGATGCGGTGACCAACTTGGCGCTGGCCATCGGCCGGAAAGACTGGAAAGCAGCCTATGCCAGCCTCGCCAACAAAGGAGAATTCTCCCAGTCAGAATTCATTCACGACGTCGCCGGCAACTATGGCAGCCTTCGCACCTATGCGGCCCTCGACGGCTTCGACGTCAAGCCAGTGCACGCCTCAGCCGATGAAGCCCAGGTTCGCTGCAAGCTGCGCTGGGCGGCTGTAGTGGGGAATTTCCAGGATGTCCGTGACCTGCGTGTCGTCAGGACGGGCGATCGTTGGCAGGTGGTGTGGCCGATTGTCCGAGAACCCAAGGTGCCCCCGCAAGTGATTCCGGTGAACTACCTGCGCTGGGACGTAATTTACCGTGGACCGGGAGATGACTGGGGTGCACAGGATGTCGAGTCACCGCACGTCCGCATTGTGGCCATGCACCCTGTAGACCGCGGAGGTGGGGTCGCTGTGATGGGCGAGTTGCTGAATGAGGATATTGTCCCCGCCTTTGTCACCGTAAAAGCAACTCTGCTGGGAAGCAAAGGCGCTGCCATCGCATCCGGGGACAGCTCCGACAAGATTTCTCACGTGCTCCTGCCCAAGCAGGTCTCCCCTTTCCGCATCGATTTCCCCGGGATTCGACTGTCGCAGGTGGATAGCGTCCGGATGCAACCCTTTGCCACCCTGGTCTCAGCCTCGGCCGATCCGGTAGTCGAAATCGAATCGCAGAAGCTGAATCCGGTTCCGGAGGCCTCGCTGACCGGTGAACTCGTCAATCAAAGTGGGCAGGTGGTCAACATAGCTCACGTCATCGGTACCTTTTACGACAACCGCGGTCAGATCATATGGGTTGGCGACGATTACCCGACCCGCGCTTTGCTGCCCCAGGAGCCCGTGCCGTTCTTAATCTCACTTCCCGCGGATGTATCCAGCAAGGTCGGCAGCTTCCGCGCGGTGGTCAGCACATACAGCTTGAGCCGCTTCCAATGAGACGCGTCGTCACAATCTTTTGTGGGCTGGTGACCTTGCTTGTCGTCACCCACATTGCCCAGGCGCAAGCGCCGGGATTGCAATTGCCCTCAACGGTTCAAGCCGGCAGTTCCTTCTCGGCTTCCACCACCGGGTCCGGCTCCGCGATCCTTTACATCGCCGGTCCGGGAGGCGCCATGCGGCGCGATGTGCAACTCGGAAAGACAATCTCCTTCGGTCCGGGCGACCTCGACCAAGCGGGGCACTACCTGGCGTTGGTGGTTTCCGGGTCGTCCGGGCAGACCGCTGAGTTCGATGTCGTGGCTTCCCATCAGCCTGCGGCCTTGAGTTTCCTTGCCAAACCCTCAAGGCTCCCCGTGAACCAGTCCGATGGGATCAGCGGCGTGGTGTACGTCTTCGATCCTTTCCGCAATCTTGTCCTCGAACCGCAACCGGTGTTGTTCGCGCTCTCCGATTCGACGAAGGCCATTCAATCGCGCACTGTAACTACCCGGAATGGCGTTGCCTGGATCAGGATGAATTCCGCCGCGAGAGCAGGCGCCGCCCAGTTCCAGGCGAGTATCGGGAACATCCATGAGCGGCGAGTCGTTGAGCAGGTGGCGGGCAATCCGTGCTCGGTGAGGATCAGCGCCCGTGAATCCGGCCCGCGCATCTTGCTGGAGACCGAACCCGTGCGCGACTGCAGCGGCAACGCGGTTCCTGACGGCACCATCGTCACCTTCACGGAGACCCATGGCAACGGTCAGGCGACCGTGGACGTACCTCTCAAGCGCGGAATCGCGCGAACGGAAATGCCGGCTCACCGCGGAGCCGTCATCTCGGCGGCGAGTGGGGTTGTGATGGGAAACGAGATTCGCTGGAACGAGGGGCGCCCATGATCATGTGGCGCGGTCCGAAGCTGCTGTTGATCGGTTACCCGATATTGGCTGCGCTCCTGCTTGCGGCTGCCGAGCCGCCTGAGTTGCCGGCCGGAGCCATCGATTCACCGGGACCGCGCGTGCTGGAAAAGCAGACTCGTGCGTCGGTGACGCGTGATTATTTGCAGGCATGGCAGAGCCTGGGCCGGGCCTTTTCCGAAAATCAGCCTGATGTGCTCAGCGATTACTTTGTCGGTGTAGCCAGGGACAAACTGGCAGACACCGTTCACCAACAACAAAACCTTGGAATCCAGACGGTCTACGGCGAGCCGACTCATGATTTCGAAATCGCCTTCTACTCGCCGGACGGGCTGTCCGTTCAACTCGTGGACAAGGTCGCATACCGGCTGGACATTCTCGACCATGGGCGAGTCGTGGGAAGCCGGCAGGTCCATGCGCGTTACGTCGCTGTGATGACGCCGGCTGAAAACAAGTGGAAGGTGCGAGTCTTTCAGGCCGAGCCTCAATGATGCGCGGATCTTGTCCGCAGCGTCCGGTGTCGGAACAAGGCAATGAGTTGCAGGAATACCGAACAAAATATACCTAGGAGCAGCGAAATGATCTCGGTCGTCGTCCCCATCTACAACGAAGAAGAAATCATCACCATCCTGCACAGCGCCATCAGTTCCGCTATGCAGCAGGTCAACGACAACTG
>JAHFUA010000173.1 GCA_023265315.1 Acidobacteriota bacterium
AGAGTTAGCTGAACGGCAAGGGTGTTCTGGGCGACTGGAAATCTGGAGGAAGCCGAAGGCAAAGCGCTGGCCTGACGAACAGGAAGCGGATAAGAGGCGGCACGGCGGGGTAAGCAGGCGAATATCTGTGAAGCCCGAAACTTGCACGGAACTGTCAATCAGCGTGCAAATTTGACCACCTTTCAGCGTCCAATTTTGACCAGGGTATTAAGCTGATTTCCTGCGCTGTTTAAAGCGGAAGGAATCGTTACCGGTTTCGAGGATGTCGCAGTGATGGGTGATGCGGTCGAGCAGCGCCGTGGTCATCTTGGCGTCGCCGAAGACCTGCACCCACTCCCCGAAGCTGAGATTGGTGGTGACGATCAGGCTGGTACGCTCGTAGAGCTGGCTGATGAGATGGAACAGCAAGGCACCGCCGGACTCCGGGAACGGCAAATAACCCAGTTCATCCAGGATCACCCCATCCATCTGGGTCAACTGTCGCGCCAGGGCGCCAGCCCGGCCTTGAGCCTTCTCCTTCTCCAGTTGGTTCACCAGGTCTACCGCGTTGTAGAAGCGCACCCGTTTCCCGGCATGGATCGCCGACACGCCCAGCGCCGTCGCCAGATGCGTCTTGCCGGTGCCGGTACCGCCTACCAGAATCAGGTTATGCGCCTGTTCCATGAAGGCACCGGTCGCCAGTTGCCGAATCTGCTGTTCGAGCAGTGGCGACTCCGGCCACAGGAAACCATCCAGGTCGCGATGCACCGGGAACTTCGCCACATGCAACTGGTAGCGCAAGGAACGGGCTTGACGATCCACGCTTTCCGCCTCGACCAGGCGTTTTAGCCAGACTTCCGGCGCCTCCGGTTTGCGGGTGCGTTCCGCGCCCATCTCCGCCAGTTCCGCCGCCATGCCGTAGAGGTGCAGCGCCTTGAGGCGTTGGGTCAGTTCAGCCAGCATGGCACACCTCCGCGCAAGCTGTCGTAACGTCCACAGTCGGCGACAGGCTCAATGCCCAAAGCCAAAGCGTTGGAGACAGTGACCGGCTCGGGTTTGACGGGGGACAGCAAGCGGTGCACGTGATTGAGAATCACCGCTGCCGACACCGCTCCCTGCTCCAGCGCCAGTTCGCACGCCACGGTCACCAGGTCGGTGCCGTGGCTCCGTATCGCCAGTAACACTTCCACGAATGCCCGGTCGCCCTGAGGCGATTTGAGCAGTCTGTCCTTCACGGCGCCAATGGCTGCCGGCAAAGCCCAATCCTGGAACGGCGCGCCGTTCCTGAGTGCGCCGGGTTTCTTCTCAAGCACAGACAGATAGTGCCAGGGGTCGAGAATCAGCCGTTCCCGCCCAAAGTGGCGAGCATGCTCGGCAACCGGCTTGCCGTGGGCCACCACCCGGATGCGGTTCGCGTCTGCCCGCACGGAGACCCGCTGCCCGGCATGCTCCGCCGGCACACTGTAGCGGTTGCGGTCATAGCTCACCAGGCAGGTGGAAGACACCCTGAGGGTTTGCTCAAAGTAACCGTCAAATGATGCCGTGACGGAGCGAAGACAGGGCTGTTCCTCGGCGAACAACGCCGCGATGGAGCGCTCCTTCCAAGTGGGATGGGCGCGCGAGGCCAACTCCATGCAGCGGGTTTCCAGCCAGGCGTTCAATTCAATCAGGGTGTCGAAGCGCAGGATAGGCGTGAACAGCCATTCCCGCACATTGCCGACCTGGTTCTCGACCTGTCCCTTCTCCCACCCGGAAGCCGGGGTACAGGCCACCGGCTCGAACAGGTAATGGCTGGCGAGCGCCAGGAAGCGCCGATTGAATTGGCGCTCCTTGCCGCTGAAGATGGCTTCTACGATAGTCTTGGGGTTGTCGTAGATCATCCGGTTGGGAACACCGCCGAAGAAGGTGAAGGCGCGGTTGTGGGCGTCGAACACCATTTCCTGGGATTCGCGCGGATAGGCTGCCAGGAACATCTGGCGGCTATGGGTGAGACGGAAGTGGGCAAGTTTGATGACCTGGGGCATGCCGCCGAGAATGACGTGTTCGTGGCTCCAGTCGAACTGGCAGGCGTCGCCAGGCGCGAAGACCAACGGCACAAAGGCGTCCTGGCTTACGCCGGGGCGCCGTACCTTCCAGTGCTTCACGAAGCGCTGCACGCTGTCGTAGGCGCCGCTATAGCCTTCCCGCTGCAGGTCTTCAAACAGGCGCTGGGCGGTGCGGCGTTCTCGCTTGGGGCGCTGAGCGTCTTGCTCCAGCCAGGTTTCCAGAACGGATTGGATTGCACCCAGCTTGGGCGCCGGTTGGCGCTCCCGCTGATAGACCGGATCAGTCTCGGCATTGAGGTATTTCTTGACGGTGTTGCGGGACAGATTGAGGTCGCGGGCTATCGAACTGATGCTCTCGCCCTTGCCCTTGTGACGACGGCGTATCTTGCCTATGGTTTCCATGCAGATCACTCCAGGTTACTCCAGCCAAAAGGGCTGGATGATGGCACAACCGGGGTGGTCAAATTTGGACGCTGTTTACCCCGGTTTCCTGGTCAGTTTTGCACGCTGATTAACACGCTTGGTCTCGGTCAGCTTGTAATAGGCTGCCCAGCCGCGCAAGATCGGGTTGAGTTCGTCGATGACTTTCTTCAGGCTGCGCCCCCTCGCGCCTTGGAGTACGTCGCGGATTTTGTCTTCCTGCCGTTTCAGGCTGGTCGGCGCAATCTTCAGTTTCGGGGCCTTGTGCCACGTCAGGCTGTAGCCCAGAAACTTCCTCTCCCACGGATGCGCCACCGCGCTCTTGGCCGCATTGACCGTGAGCTTGAGCGTGTCCGCCAGAAACCGGGTGATGCTCGTCATGACCCGCTCCCCCGCCTCTTTGCTCTTGACGTAGATGTTGCAGTCATCGGCGTAGCGGCAGAAGGCGTGGCCTCGGCGTTCCAGTTCCCGATCCAGTTCCGTCAGCAGGATGTTCGATAGCAGCGGACTCAAGGGCCCGCCTTGCGGTGTGCCTTCTGTCCGTTGGGAGACGATCCCGTCTGCCATCATGCCCGCTTCAAGGTACCGGCGGATGAGGCATAGCACTCGCCCGTCGTCGATCTTCGTCGAGAGTTTCTGCATCAGCAGGTCGTGATTGACGCGGTCGAAGAATTTCTCCAGGTCCATGTCCACCACAATCCGCCGGCCTTCGGCAACATACTGCTTTGCCGCCTTGACCGCTTGATGGGCGTTCCTCCCCGGTCGGAAGCCATAGCTGCTTTCCGAGAACTCCGCCTCGAAGATCGGCGAGAGCACTTGATGCGACGCTTGCTGGATCAACCGATCCGTCAGCGTCGGGATGCCGAGTGTCCTTACCCCGCCTTGCGGCTTGGGGATATCCACCCGGCGCACCGGCGAGGGAATGTAGTCCCCCGTCAGTAGTTTGGCCTTGATCGTC
>JAHFUA010000010.1 GCA_023265315.1 Acidobacteriota bacterium
CGGTAGCCAAGGCTCGTTCATAGTAAGGCCGAACCCGCCGAGCAAACTCCTCGCCGTAAAGCCTGTCTTCTTCTGTGCGCTTCATCGATTTCCCTTGACTGCTGGCCAGCGTGGGTAAGTGGGGCGTCGACACCGATTTCCTGGTTAGGAAAGTCGTCGAGCACGAACCGATATTCGTCGTGTACTAGCACCAGTGGGTAAATTCACCCTTTCCTCTCACGGTCGCGGGGATCTCCTAAGAGTGGGACCTCGCATCCCCGTTGCGATTGCCCGGCCTGCCGTGACGCCAAACGACGACTTCAGTGTCCCGACAGAAGGGTTCACTGACACCGAGGCCATAATTGACACGGGAGCATCGAAAACCGTCATTGAGCCAGATTTTGCGCTTCGCATCGGCCTCCGACTTGTCGATCCCGCCGCTAAGGTGGCCCGGGTTGGTGGAATCGACACGGTCGCGGTCTATGTCGCGGCTATTCGCTTTCCTCCAGGATTGCCCACGGTGCGTCTTATTAGGGTGTTGGCAGCGCCTCTGCTGGAGCAACCAGTCAGGTGCCTGGTTGGGCGGGACATCTTGCAGAGGTGGCGTATGGTGTATGACGGTCGGACGGGAGAAGTAACGCTGGAAGAAGACGAGGGTGGCCAGCCACTGGTCGAATGGGATTAGCGCCGGCGACATTCGGCCGAGGTGCGGGGACGCCATTCAAGAACCCCGTCGTGCTCTAGGTCAGATCCTCATCGGCATCACGATATAGCGGTACTTGAACTCGTCGCCGTTCTCGGCGGGGCGGAGCTGGCCGGCGGACTGCGGGTCTTTGAACTCGAAGCGGACGTCCCCGGCTGAGGAAGCCTTGAGGAAATCAAGCAAATATGCGGAATTGAAGCCTATGGTCAGCGGGTCGGCGGCGTAGGCGGTCTCGATGGAATCTTCCGACTCGCCGGCCTCGCTCGAGGAAGACGACACTTTGATCTCGTTCTTGTCGAGGCGCAGGCGGATGGCGCCCGAGCGCTCGTCGGCGAACTGGGCCACGCGCTGGATGGCCCCGGCGATATCTTCCGAGCGCACGGTGACCGTTTTGGTGTTGTCGCGCGGCAGCACGGCTTCGAAGTTGGGGAACTGTCCGGTGAGCTGGCGCGAGGTCAGCAGGCGGTCGCCGACGCGGAAGAACAGCGTGGACTCGTCCTTGGCGAAGTCGATGGAGTCCTGGTCGAAATCCTGCAGCAGCGAGTTCAGCTCCGCCATGCACTTCTTCGGTACCAGCACGCGCATCTCGGTGCCGGGACCGGCGAATTTGCCGGCGCTGTTCTCGATGTGAGCCAGGCGATGGCCATCGGTGGCGACCATGGTCATGGATTCCGCCTTCAGCACCAGCAGCGCGCCGTTCAGCGTGTAGCGCGACTCTTCGTTCGAGATGGCGAAGATGGTCTTGGCGATCATCGTGCGCAGCACCTGGGCTGGGAGCTGGTAGCTGGTGCCGGTGGGGAACATGGGCAGCGCGGGGTAATTGGCGCGCGCCATACCCACCATCTTGGTATTAGAGCGGCCCAATCGAATGTTGACCCAGTGGTTCTCCAGCAGCTTAATGGTGATGTCGCCGTCGGGCAGCAGCTTCACGTAGTCGTGCAGCTTGCGTGCCGGGATGGTGCAGGAGCCTTCCTTCTTGACCTTCGCAGGACACGACGTGCGCAGGCTGAGGTCTAGATCGGTGGCGGTGATGGTGAGCCGGTCGCCCACCGCCTCGAACAGAAAATTTGAGAGGATCGGGATGGTGGTCTTGCGCTCGACCACGCCCTGGGTAGCAGTGAGCTCTTTGAGTAGATCGGATTTGCTGACGGTGATTTCCATGGCAGCACCCGCCTGAGCCCCGGTCGATTCCATATGTGGCGCCTCTATTAACTTCTCTTATATCAAAAACCCAAACTTCTAAACAGTAGTAGCAGTAGGGGCTGGGGAAAAGTGGAAATTCGAGCCATTCTGCTGATCGTGCTCCGGATATGCGACCGGAGTTCGCGGGTATTCCGTCCCTTCGTCTGTGGCTGGTCAGGAAAACACGGCGAGGGAAGAAAACCGGACCTGAGCCCTACACAGCTTCCACAGCGCATCCACAGGGCGGGCCGAGGGAAACACACCGTTTCGGTGGAAAACCCCGTGGCGCCGACGGAAAGCTCTCGGATTCATCCGCCCAACTGCTCGGTCAGCTTGTTCAGCAGCCTATTCAAATCCTTGTCGGCCTTACGTACTTGCTCAATCTTGTCCACCGAGTGCATGACGGTGGTGTGGTGCTTGCCGCCGAACTGGCGGCCGATCTCCGGCAGCGAAGCCTCGGTCAGGTGCTTGGCCAGATACATGGCGATCTGCCGCGGATAGACGATCGAATGGGAATTGTTCTTGGCCTTGAGTTCGGTGACTTTCAGCCCGAACTGCTCGCCTACCGCCTTCTGAATGGCTTCGATGGTCACCTTGCGGCTCTGGGCATCGATGAAATTCTTGAGCACCTGCTGGGCGGTGACCAGGTTGAGTTGCGCGCCGGTCAGCCCGCAGTAGGCGATCAGGCGGATCATGGCGCCTTCGAGTTCACGCACGTTGGAGCGGATGTTCGACGCGATATAGAGGGCCACATCGGTGGGCAATTGGACGCGCTCAGACTCCGACTTCTTTTGCAGGATAGCGACCTTGGTTTCGAGGTCGGGCGGCTGGATATCGGCGATCAAGCCCCACTCGAAGCGGCTGCGCAACCGGTCCTCGATCTCGGCCAGCTCCTTGGGCGGACGGTCGCTGGCAATGACGATCTGCTTTTGCGACTCGTGCAGCGCGTTGAAAGTGTGGAAGAACTCCTCCTGGGTGCGCTCTTTCTGGGCCAGGAACTGGATGTCGTCGATGAGCAGCACGTCCACGTTGCGGAAGCGGTCGCGGAAGCTGCTCATGCGGTCGTAGCGCAGCGAGTTGATCATCTCGTTGGTGAACTTCTCGCTGGAGATGTAGCAGATGGAGAGCTGCGCCTGGTGCTTTTTGACCTCGTGGCCGATGGCCTGCATCAGGTGGGTCTTGCCCATGCCGACGCCGCCATAAAGGAACAGTGGGTTGTAGCACTTGGAAGGATTCTCGGCGACGGCGCGGGCGGCGGCGTGCGCGAACTGGTTGCCGGCCCCGATCACAAATCCGTCGAAGGTGTACTTGGGATTGAGCTGGGCGGCGGAGTCGAAGTCGAAGCGCGACTGCGACCCGGGGCGCGCGCCGCCGGCCGCTGTGGAGCTTCCCCCCGGCGCCGGCTTGGCCGGAAAGGTGTGGCGCACGGAAGTGGCCGTGGGATCTTCCTCTTCGGTGACGAACTTTACATCTTGCAGGTCGAGCCCGAGATTGTCGATCGCCTCCAGGATGAGGTCGGAGTACTTCTCCTCGATCACGCGGAATTCCGGCCGGGGCACACGGATGTACAGCACCTGGCCCTCCGTATGGCTGAAGCGTGTGGGCTTGAGCCAGGTGTCGAAGGAGGTGCGATTGATCTTTTTCTCCAGGGCCCCGAGGATACGGATCCAGGGATTAGCTGCGGCGGTTGCGGATGATGCGAGCGACATTTTTCTGCGGCCACTAGCTGCCGGCTCCGAAGGGCAGAGACGGCGGAAAGAAATCGTAAACGAAAACACTATGAAAGGGCGCTGCCGGACAGGACGTGCTGTGCGCAATGCCCGGGCTGAAAAACCTGGGTTGTGCCGAAAAACTTCGGCAGGAATTGCGGAACCGGAAAACCGGACGAACCTGGCGACTGCTCGGCATACTAGCACGAAAAATTTTCGCGTGGAAAATTTCCTGCGCTGAGTTGCGCCGAGTCCTTACGCAGACAACGACGGCGGCGGAAATCTGTCAAGTAGTTAGTTGGTTATGAAGCAAGAGTGTTGCAGTTTTTCCTTGCCACACCAATTGGGCAAGTCCGTCGCATCACTGTGTTCATGAGTTGCTCAGGCGTCTGGCTACAGGGGAATGGCTTGCGCCGGACAAGTTTGGTTCGAGTGAGACGTGGTTACAAAGTTTTTACATTTCTTGCTTGGTTGCCTGTGCAAGAGAATGGCTGAAACCCAAGCGGGGTGCTGGATTCCGGGCACGCACCGCCCCAAAAAACTTGCAAAGAATCCCTTGACAATCTGATTCCAAAGTAGCAGGATTCCCGGCCTTGGCGGATGACCGGCCGCACGCTGAGCCGAGGGACAGGCCAAAACATCCCCCGACTTCAAGGTAGCGTCCCCTCCCCATCTTCCCGTATCCGGCATTGCGCAGCCGAGGCTCTCTCAGGAGGAACAACATGACCGCCCCAGCCACACGCATTCTCCTTAGGGCAGCTCTGCTGGTGTCCACTTTGGCGACAGCGCAGAACGCCCTGCCCGCACCCGCTATTCCGACGCAGTTCAACGAAGCTACGGTGGCCGAACTCCAGGCGCAGATGGCCTCCGGCAGGCTCACCTCGGAGGAACTGACCCGGTATTACATCACCCGCATCCTCTCGCTGGACCGGGCCGGCGCGGGGGTCAACTCCATCATCGAGCTCAACCCGGACGCGATCACGATCGCTAAGCAACTGGACTCCCTGCGGAGGCGCGGCATCGTGCTCGGGCCCCTGCACGGGATCCCGGTGCTGCTCAAGGACAACATCGACACCGGCGACAAAATGCATACCAGCGCAGGATCGTTCGCGCTTGTCGGCACGCCCGCGCTGCGCGACTCCACCGTGGCGGCGAACCTGCGCGCCGGCGGCGCCGTGATCCTCGGCAAGACCAACCTGTCGGAGTGGGCGAACTTCCGCTCCTTCGAATCGATCAGCGGCTGGTCGGGCCGCGGCGGGCAGACGCACAACCCGTACGGCATCGATCGCAACCCCTGCGGCTCCAGCTCCGGCTCGGCCGCGGCCGCGTCGGCGAACTTCGCCGCGGTGTCGTTCGGCAGCGAGACCGATGGCAGCATCGTCTGCCCCGGCAACGCCAACGGTGTCGCCGCCATCAAGCCCACAGTCGGGCTCACCAGCCGCGCCGGCGTGGTGCCCATCTCGCACACGCAGGACACCGTCGGTCCCCACGGGCGGACGGTGGCCGATGCGGCAGCGGCGCTGAGCGTGATCCAGAGCCGCACCTCCGACGGACGCGATCCGGCGACGGGCGGCGTCCCGCTGGGCTGGCAGGGAACGGGCAAGACCCGTCCCACGAACATCCCCACCGACTACACCCTGTTCGTGAACCCGAACGGCCTCCAGGGCGCGCGGCTTGGCGTGACACGCGTAGGGTTGGGCGGATTCGACCCGTTCGTCCCGACGCCGCCGGCGGTGCTGGACGCGTTCGAGACGGCAGTTGATGCGCTCGCGGCGGCAGGCGCCACCGTGATCGACCTGGATGCGGAAGGGTTTGCCTTCGCCTCGGCTGACGGCGAGTTCCTGGTGCTGCTCTTCGACTTCCGCAACGACGTGCGGGCGTACTTCGCCACGCGCCTCGGCGTGCCGGTGGCGGGCGGGACACTGCAGAGCGCCATCGACTTCAACAATGCCCATGCGGACGTCGAGATGCCGTTCTTCAACCAGGACATCTTCGACCTGGCCAACGCGCTGGCGCCCGGCCCCAACGATCCCCAGCCGATCTTCGGGGGGATGACCTACAACCAGGCGCTGGCCATCGATCACAACGCGGGCGTGAACGGCATCGATGCCGCCATCAGCCAGTTCCACCTCGACGCGGTGGTGTCGGCGACCGACAACCCGGCGTGGGCCACCGACCTGCTCTACGGCGACCACTTCATCTTCGGGACGTCCGGCCTGGCGGCGGGTCCGGGGTATCCGATCGTGCAGGTGCCCGCGGGCGGGGTGTTCGGTGTGCCGCTCGGGATCAGCTTCTTCGGAACGGCGTTCAGTGAGCCCACCCTGATCAAGCTGGCCTCCGGCTTCGAGGCGGCGACCCAGGTGCGGGCGCACAACCTGCCGACGTTCGCGGCGACGGTGCCCTTCAACAACATCCAGGGCACGACGGTCACGCGGCCGACCCGGCGGGCCGCTCCGAAGGCAACCGGCACCGGCCACAGGGTGCCGCACCACCTGTAGTCAGCTGTCCTTGCGCACGATCTCCTTCAGGAGCCACCGCTGCTGCTTCTGGTGAATCTGAACGGGCGCGTGAAAACGTCGGCGGCGCCGATGGCTACCACATCGGTGACCAATGTGGATTGCTGGCACTTGGACGGGCTTGCACATCGAGGCTCCAGAAGCAGTTCGTGCAAGCCCCTCCAGGCGCAGAGTGTTCAGCGTTCGCCCTCGCACTGCGCTGCCGGTTGTTCGTGACGTGATGCTTAGGGCGCAGCGACCAGGCGCAGCACCGCGCCGTTGCCGTAGTCGAGCAGGTAGAGTTCGCCGGCGGCGTCCTGGCCGAAGGAGCTGACGGTGAGAGTGTGGGTGAGCACCAGCGTCTGGCTCCAATTGCCGCTTACGTCCCGCACGCCGGCCCAGACGTGCCCGCTGAAGAGGTCGCCAAAGACGTAGTCGCCCGCCAGGCCGGAGATAGCGGAGCCGTGATACACGAAACCGCCGATGATGGCCTCCCCTCCGGCAGTATTGTGGGCATACTCCATGATGGGCAGGATCAGCCCGGTCGTGCTGCACGAGCTGCCCGGCGGATAGCAGTGGGCGCCTTCCATCCTGTTCCAGCCGAAGTTGCCGCCCTTGGTGATAATGTCCACTTCTTCGAAATTGTCCTGGCCGACGTCGCCGGCGAAGAGCTTGCCGGTGCCGCGGTCAAAAGAAAAGCGCCAGGGATTGCGCAAGCCGTAAGCCCAGATCTCAGGCAGGCCGCCGCCCGCAGCAAAAGGATTGTCCGGCGGGATCGCGTACTGCTTGCCGGGAGCGAAGGCGCCAGCTACGTCGATACGCAGGATCTTGCCTAGCAGCGTTTGCAGGTTCTGTCCGATCCCCTGGGGATCACCCTCGCTGCCGCCGTCGCCCAGAGCGATGTAGAGGAAACCGTCGGGTCCGAACGCGAGCTGGCCGCCGTTGTGGTTGCCGAAAGGCTGGTTGACCGCCAGCAGGATGCGTTCACTGGCCGCATCGGCCTGGTTAGCATTGGCAGCGGAGGCCAGGTACTCGGAGAACACCGACTGCAGCTGTCCGCTCACGCGCCGCGTGTAATAGACGAAGAAGCGGCGGCTGGTGCCGAAGCTGGGGTGAAACGCCAGCCCGAGCAATCCCTCTTCGCCGCCCGATTCCACCTTGGAGGTAATGTCGAGAAACGGCGTGGCAACCAAAGCGCCGCTCTGGGTAATGCGAATCCGTCCGGCCTGCTCCAGCACGAACAAGCGTCCCGTGCCGTCGCTCGGAGTTTCCATTCCGATCGGCGCCGTCAGCCCGCTGACGAATGCTGCGAGCGCCAGCGTCGGCGGGCCGCCGGGCGGCGGCTGAGACACGGCCGTCATGCCGCCGCAGCCGGCGAGGGCGGCCAGCAGCGCCGCGCACAAGAGCAGGCAGCAGATCGGGGCAGTCCGGGTATTCATCTGGGATTGGATGCGTCGACGGGCGAGATGATGTTGAGATTTGGGCCGAGTCCGTACAAGCAATGGGACAGAGACGCAAGTGCGAGGGAGGCTGCGACACGGTCCCGCTGCGCAGGGTGGCCGGCGCGCGTTTGCCGCCGATGAAGGTGTCATTTATACTTTGATTTCGTTTATCGGAAAACTTTTTCAGCAGGAGCGCCCTCGTACATGCCGAAGCGCACATTCCAGCCCAACCGCCGCCGCCGCTCCAAGACGCACGGGTTTCGTGTCCGCATGCGGACCAAGGGAGGGCAGGCGGTGCTCAAGCGCCGCCGCGCCAAGGGACGAAAGCGCGTCTCGGTGAAGCCGGGCTTCCGCGAGTAGGGGCTCTCGCCATGGCGCGCCCGGATGCAACTCGCGTGCCGGTGGATGGCATTTCAGCCCGGTTGTGGCGGCCAGCGCGGCTTCGCAAGCACGCCGACTTCGAGAAGGTGTACCGCAACGGCCGGCGGCTTTTCTCCGCCCACATGACGGTGTTCTTCCTGCCGCGGGAGTCAGGCCCCGGTTCGGCGCGCGTGGGCTTTACGGTCCCACGGGCGATGGGCACGGCGGTGGAGCGCAACCGCATGCGGCGGCGGCTGCGCGAAGCGGTTCGCCTGAACCTGGGCGCGGCCGGCGGCGCGGTGGATGTGGTGATCCATCCCAAGAAGTCTGCGCTGTCGGCAGAGTTCGCGGTGCTGGGTGAGGAGATCGCGCGGGCGTTCCAAAAAATGCAGTCGTCGGTCGTCGGTCGTCGGTCGTCGGCGGAAAGCGGCGGGGGCGAGTGAATTCAATGATGCAGGAGATCGTGCTGAAAGTGTTACGCGCCTACAAGTGGCTGGTATCGCCGCTGCTCGGCCCGGCGTGTCGTTACGTTCCCAGTTGCTCGGAGTACGCCATGGAGGCGGTGGCGCGCTACGGCGTCCTGCAGGGCGGACTCAAAGCGGCGTGGCGGCTGGCGCGTTGCCATCCCCTGGCTCGGGGCGGGTTTGATCCAGTTGCCAGTGTGAACACGCCCCCACTGAAAGAGTCCACACGTTGACCGACTTCCAGAATCCCCAGCACGAACCCGGCAGCGAGAAGCGGATGCTGCTGGCCTTCGTGCTGACCATGCTCATCCTGCTGGTGATGCAGCCGTTCATCAGCCGCTTCACCAAGCAACAGGCTCCTCCTGCCGCACCCACGCAGCCGGCGCCGCCACCTGCCTCCACGGCCGCGCCCGCCGAGGCGAAACCGGCCATGCCCGCTCCGGCCGCGCCGGCCGCGAAAGTAGCTGGCACAGAGAGCGAGACCGTGGTGGAGAACGATCTCTATAAGATCACCTTTACCAACCGCGGCGCGCAGGTGAAATCGTGGATCCTGAAGAAGTATCGCGACGACAAGGGCAATCCGCTGGAGCTGGTCAACCCGCCGGCGGCTTCCAAATACGGCTACCCGCTTTCGCTGTGGAGCTACGACGAGGGCCTGCGCAAGAAACTGAACGACGCGCTCTACGTGGCCAGTGCCACCGGCGCGCAGCATGCGCCGGCCTCACTCACCTTCGAGTATTCCGACGGCGGGACCATCGTCCGCAAAACCTTCAGCTTCGACCACTCCTACGTAGTGAAAGCAGAGACTTCGGTTTACGTGAACGGCAGCCCGGTGCAGGCGTATCTGGCGTGGCCGGCGGGCTTCGGTGACCAGACGACGCCCGCGTCGTACGCGGCGGCACGCATCGATTACCAGGCGGGCGACACGATCGAGCGCATCGACGCCAAGAAAGTCAGCGGCCGCAACACCATGCGCGGCCCCTTCCACTGGGCGGGTGCGGTGGACCAGTACTTCGCCGCCGTGTTCCTGCCCAGCCAGCCGGACGAAGCGGCCATGGTGACCTTGCATGAGTCGCTGGAGATCCCCAAGGACCTCGACAAGCCCGACCCGACCAAGGTCGATAAGGTTACGGTGCTGGGCGCGGCCGTGGGCAACGTAAATGGTCCGACTGAGGAGCGAATATTCGTCGGCCCCAAAGCGCTGGACGTGCTCAAGACGGTGCACGCTTCCCTGAGCAAGGAAGAGCTGGCGCGGCTGTCACCACCGGCGCGCGCCTCGGCGGAAGGTCCCAACCTCGAGGGCCTGGTGGATTTCGGCAAGTACCTGGGGTTTATCGCCAAGCCGCTGTTCCTGTGGCTGAAGTGGACGCACGACCACTGGGTGGCGAACTTGTACAGCGGCTGGGGATGGGCGATCGTCATCCTGACCCTCATCATCAACATCGCCATGTTCCCGCTGAAGTGGTCGAGCATGAAGTCGTCGCTCAAGATGGCCAAGATCGCCCCCCAGATCAAAGCCATCCAGGAGAAGTACAAGAAGTACAAGCTGGCCGACCCGCGGCGGCAGGAGATGAACCAGGAGATCTCGGCGCTGTACAAGAAAGAGGGCGCGAACCCCATCGGCGGTTGCGTGCCCATGGCGCTGCAGATGCCCTTCCTGATCGCCTTCTACTCCATGCTGGGTGTGGGCATCGAGCTGCGGCAGGCGCCGTACCTGTGGATCAGCGATCTCTCATCGGCCGATCCCTATCACATCCTGCCCATCGCCATCATCATCACCATGTACCTGCTGCAGAAGATGACGCCAGCCGGCGGCATGGACCCGGTGCAGCAGAAGATGATGTCGGTCACCATGCCGATTTTTTTGGGGGTCATCAGTTGGTCGCTTTCCGCGGGGCTGTGCGTGTACTGGGTGCTGGGCAACGTGATCGGGATCGCGCAGCAGATGATCGTGAACCGGACGAAATTCGGCCGCGAGATGCGCGAGCACATGGAAAAACAGGCGCGGAAAAAAGCGCAGAGACAGTAATTTCGGGAGGGCACGGCTTCAGTCGTGCCGCTGAAGCAGGCTTGAGATGTGCGGGCTTTAAGCCCCTGAGGACCACCAAGACAGCGTTACAGCTTTCTGGCCTCACGCTTCGTATAATCTGACCGATGCCCCTCGAGGACAAAGTCGCCGCCGCCAAACGCATTGATCAATTGCTGCGCGATCTGCTGAGCGCCGGCGGCTTCCTCCTGAAGTATCGCATCATGGTGGATCCCCCTGTCGAAGATCGCGACTGGGAACGCCCGCAGATCCTGGTGGCTTTCTCCGGACCGGACGGGCCGCTGCTGCTGGAGCGTGGCGCCGAACTGCTGCGCTCCCTCGAACACGTCACCCAGAAGATGCTGCGGCTGGAGTCGGACGACCACGACAAGGTGGTCTTCGACTGCATGAACCACCGGGCGATGCGCCTGGAGGAGCTGCGCCTGGCGGCCAGCGTGGCCGCGGAGAAGGTGCTCAAGACGGGCGTCCCCTACGAGTTCGCTCCCATGACCGCGCGCGAGCGCCGCAGCGTCCATCTGGCGCTGCGCGACCATCCCGAGCTGAAGACGGAGAGCTGCGGGGAAGGCCCGCAGCGCTGCGTGGTGGTCCTGCCGAAGAACGCCAAGCCGCAGAAAAAATAGTCCCTCGGCTAAAATCAAGCCGTGGAGTTAGATGACACCATCGTGGCCATCTCCACCCCGCCGGGCCGGGGCGGGATCGGCGTGGTGCGGCTGGCCGGCTCTGAGGCGAAGGCCATCGCCGCGCCCCTGCTCCGGCTGAAGCGCGAGCTCGAGCCCGGCCGCGCCGTCTTCGGCGAGCTGATCGAGCCGGTCACCGAAGAGCGCATCGACGAGGTGGTGGTCACCTTCTTCCAGAAGCCGCACTCCTACACCACGGACGATATCGTCGAAATCTCGGGGCACGGCGCCCCGGTGGTGTTGCGACACGTGGTGGAGCTTGCCGTGGCGGCGGGCGCGCGCCTGGCCGAGCCCGGCGAGTTCACCATGCGCGCCTTCCTGAACGGCCGGCTCGACCTGACGCAGGCCGAGGCGGTGCGCGACCTGATCGAATCGCAAACGCTCTATCAGGCCAAGGTGGCGGCGCAGCAGCTCGAGGGCGTGCTCTCGCACCGGCTGCAACCCATCAAGCAGAAGCTGGTGGAGCTGATCGCGGTGCTCGAGGCGGGAATCGACTTCGCCGAAGACGACGTGCCGGTGGCCGCGGTGGAAGACATTCAGCGGCGACTGGCCGAGGCCCGCGAGCCGCTGGCGGCGCTCGAGGCCTCGTTCGCTTACGGCAAAGTCGTCCACGAGGGCATGACGCTGGCCATCGTCGGTCGGCCGAACGTGGGCAAGTCGAGCCTCTTCAACCGGCTGGTGGAGCGCGAGCGCGCCATCGTCACCGCCACGCCGGGCACCACGCGCGACCTGGTGAGCGAAACCGTTTCGCTGGGCGGAATCCCGGTGAAGCTGGTGGACACGGCGGGGATCCGCGCGGCCTACGACGAAGCCGAGAGCATCGGGGTGAAGAAAGCGTATGAGGCGCTGGCCGACGCCGATCTGGTCCTGGTGGTCATGGACCTAGCGCAGCCGGCGGCGGAGGAAGACGCGCGCCTGGTGGAGATGGTCGGTCCGCGGCCGAAGATCGTGGTGGAGAACAAGGCGGACTTGGATGGTCGTCGGTCGTCGGTCGTCGGCCATCGGCCAGACAACGGCCGCGTCCGGACTTCGGCGATCACCGGGGAAGGCATTGAGGAGTTGCGGCAAGAGATTCTTCGCCACGTCGCCGGCGAGGCTGCCGGGCAGCGGGAGAGCGGCTTCCTGACCAACGTGCGCCACCAGGGGCTGGTGCGGGAGGCCATCGCCGGGCTCGACGCCGGGCGGCGCGCGCTCGACCAGAACATCCCGCACGAGATGATGCTGCTCGACCTCTACACCGCTCTGCACGCGCTGGACGGCATCACCGGCGCAACCACCACCGACGACATCCTGAATCTGATCTTCAGCAGCTTCTGTATTGGGAAGTAGTCGTCGGCCTTCGGCCCTCGGTCGTCGGCAAAGGCAGACTCCCATTGGCGCTGATTATCCGTTGCGGCCGAGGGCCGACGACCGACAGCCGACGACGTTTTCACTTCGACAGCGCCGCCAGCGTTTCCCGGAATAAGACATCGAAGGACGCCGACTTACCTTTTCCCGCTGCGGCCAGGGCGCGCTCGGCGGCGGCGCGCTGGTAGCCGAGGTTCATCAAGGCAGAAAGCACGTCTTCCTCGACCGGCGTGGCCAGCTTGGGAGGCGGGGTTTCGCCGAAACCCTCCAACTTATCGCGCAGCTCCAGCACCATGCGTTCGGCGGTCTTCTTGCCGATGCCGGGGATGCGCGTGAGGCGCGCGAAGTCTCCCGAGCGGATGGCCGCCACCATCTCCGGCGCCGGCATGCCGCTCAGGATGGTGATGGCCAGCTTGGGTCCGATGCCGCTCACCTGGATCAGCTTTTCGAAAAGCTTTTTCTCCTCGGCGCGCAGAAAGCCGAACAGGGCGATGACGTCCTCGCGCACATGGGTGTGGATGAAGAGCGCCACCTCGCTGCCGGTGGCGGGGAGGTCCGAAAACGTCGGGATGGTGATGGTCACGTCATAACCAACGCCCGCGGCCTCGACGATGGCCTGGTTGGGATGCTTCGAGATGAGCCGTCCGCGCAGGTGGGCGATCATCGATGTCCTGGTCGCAGATTAGCGCAGATGGATGAGGAATGGAACTGCTTAGCCGGTCGACGGGGTTACGGCCGTCTACGGTAGTAAATCGCGAACTCGAATCCCGCGTTGGGCGGAAACAGTTCGGCGACGGCGCGCAGGCGCTCGGCCAGCGCCGCGGGGGCCAGCAGCGGATACTCGCGCTCGCGCAGCTCGAAGTAGTCCACGTCGAGCGAGAGAGTGAGCAGGTAGACGGCGATGGCGTCGGCGAAGGTGGCGGAGAAGTAGTCGTTGCGCGCTTTCTCGGCGTCGGGGCCGTTGCCGGTGGAGAGCTTGCGCAACTCGTAGGCGTCGAACGAGGTCTCGCCGCGGGCCTTCTCCTGCACCTGCCGCCAGACCAGGTCGGCAAAAGAATGGGCCACCCCGGCGCGCTCCACGAAGGCGTGTCCGACGTTGATGTAGAACTCGAAGGCGACGGAGAACTTGTCCTCGGTCAGCCGGGTGGAGATGAAGACGCACTGCGAGTCGCCGACCCCGAAGTTGCGGTGGCAGACGGCCTGGTCGCTCAGGGCGACGTCGTAGCGGTCGGCGATGAGGGTCTCGTCCCCCTGGCTGACGGTGAGCGGCACGAAGTAGTAGGCCTTGCGCTCGAGCGCGGCGGCGATGGCGCCCGGCACGGCCGCCACCGTGCGCTCCAGGTCGCTGGGCGAGAGCGAGATCTGTCCCACGCTGGCGAAGCAGACGCCATTCGGCGCCTGTGAGACCTGCGTCTGGCGGATCACCTCTGAAGCCGGCTTGGTAATAGCTTGGGCTGCCTGGGACACGAGAAGTATTGTAGCGTAGGGGCGTGCTCAAGACCGGATGGAGGGGTGCGATCGCGAGGAGCGGCCTGCTGGCGGTGGTGGCGGCGGCGCTGGCCGCGCCGCTCTCGTTGCTCGTGGGCAGCGTCGTCTTCTATGCGCAAGCGCGCCTGGGAAGGGTGGATCCGCATGCCGGCTTCGAGCCCAACCTGTTTCTGCGGCAGGTAGGATTACCGGCCAGTGCGGCGGTGTTGGTGGTAACTTTCGTAATGGCGCTGTGGCGGCTGAGAAAGGACGAAAAAGCAGCCACGGATTTTCACCGATGAACACGGATTCCAGCGCGATGGCTCGAAAGCTCGCTACGGTGAAGGCGGCGGTGATCGCGGCGCTGTTTGCGGCGCCGCTGGGCGCGATGGTGTTCGTCCCGCTGTGGTTCGTGCTGGCGTTCCTGAGCCGGCTGCTCACCGGGCAGATTCATCGGGCCACCTTCGTGCTGGCTGGGGCCGCCGCGGCAGCGTTCATGGTGTGGGTGTTCCGGCTGGCGTTCGGATACTTCCGCAAGGGATTCCTGCACATGAGGGATCATTCCTCGCAGCGTTTCTAGTTTCTCGTTTCCAGTTTCTCGACAGAGGCTTCGGCCGGAATGCAATCGGCGATTCTTTCGAGAAACGAGGAACCAGCAACGAGAAACGGCCTTCACACCTTGAGCTCGCTCCGGGTACGAAGGATTTCCAGCAGATGAGCGCGGGAGAGGGTGCCTTCCAAATGGCCGTTGGAAACGACCGGCAACTGGTTGATGTTCTCGCGGGCCATGGTTTCCAGCGCCTGCATGACCGGCGCCTCCGGCGCCACCACCCGGAGCTCAGCCAGCGGGCGCATGGCTTGCTCGACCGTGGTCAGCGGCCACATCCGGCGCTCGACCCGGCTGATGTCCGTCGGTGTGATCAGGCCGGCCAGGTGTCCATCCTTCTGCACAATGAAGCAGCGCTGGCCGCTGCGCAGCAAGTGCTCGTCCACCAGCGATTGCAGGTTGGTGGTGGCGTCGACGATGGTACAGTTGCGCTCCATCACATCGCGCACCTTGACGCCACGCAGGGCGTGCATAATTTCCACCTGCATCCGGCTGGAACGGGCGGCATCGAGCAGGAACCATCCGATGAAGGCGATCCACAGGCCACCGAAGCCTTGGCCATGGAAGAATTGCCACAAACCTGCCAGGATGAACAGGAACGCGAACACCTGGCCTACGGTTGAGGCGATGCGCGTGGCGCGTTCCATGCTGTGCGTCACCCACCAGGCAGCGGCGCGCAAGACGCGCCCGCCGTCGAGCGGGTAGGCGGGAACGAGGTTAAACCCGCCGAGGATGAAATTGATGTAGCCGAGCCATCCCACCAGGGCCACCAGCGGAGATGGTGCGGGAGCCATGATTCCTACCCAGCCCAGGCTGTGCGCGACTCCCAGACAGAGAAACCCGATGACGAAACTCACCGCGGGCCCGGCCAGCGCCATCCAGAATTCGGTTTTGGCGTCGGGGCTCTCGCGCTCCATCTGGGAGATGCCGCCCAGAGCAAATAGCACGATGGACGGCACGCGGATGCCACGGCTCTGCGCGACCAACGAGTGCCCCAGTTCGTGCAGCACGATGCAGACGAAGAAGAGGACGGCGGTGAGGATTGCGGTACCCCAAACGACGGCGAGCGGCCACTCCCGATTCGTGCGGTGAAACAAGTCTGAGAGGGAAAAAGCGATCAAGATGGCGATGATGATCCAACTGTAGTGCAGGCCGATGCGGATACCGAAGACCCGTCCGAGCTTCACCTGGGCTTGCATGACTACTTACTAGGATGTTTGCCTCCCTGTACGCGTTCCAGCTTTTTTGTGCGTCTAATGAGGCAGGAGCAGATCTCCGGCAATCGTTGGTCCAGAAAAGCGCTCGCAACTTCCGTCCAGCTCCGGGGTTGTTGCTGGTCGGAGGGTGTTCGTTTCCGTGAGGCAAAGAGGAGATTGCGTCATGAGAGTCGCCGGTAGCAGGGCCTGGGCAGCCTGTGCGGCATTGCTGGCGGTGTTGGTGGGATGGGGCGTGGCCGGCTGCGGGAATGGCAGCAGCAGCGTCCCTCCGGGACCGACGCCTTCCCCTGGTTCGGAATTCGTCTTCATCCCCGATGCCGCCAACAACATCATGTCGGTGCTGGTGATCGGTCCTGATGGGTCGTTCAATGATGGTCCGGTGCCGCTGGTCGCGACCGGCTCCGCCCCGGTGTGGGCCGCGGTCGATCCCACCAACCATTTCGTCTATGTGACCAACTTCAACAGCAATACGGTGTCGGCGTTTACCCTCAATACCACGTCCGGCGCAGTGGCCGCGGTGAGCGGTTCGCCCTTCGCCGCCGGGACCAATCCCGGCGCGGTGGTGGTGGATCCCTCGGGGAAGTTCGCGTACGTGGCCAATGACGGCAGCAACAACGTATCCGGGTACGCGATCGGTGCCACCGGCGCCCTGACGGCGGTGACGGGTTCGCCGTTTTCGGCCGGAACGACGCCGCAACAGGGCATCGCGGCGACCGCGGGCTTCGTCTACGTGAGCAACCTTGGGAGCAGCAACGTAAGCGCTTACAGCTTCGATGCGGGCACGGGCGCGCTGACCCCGCTGGCGGCTTCCCCCTTTGCCACCGGCTCAGGCCCGGAGTCGCTGGCCGTGGATCCGGCGGGCAAGTTCCTGTTCACCGCCAATCTGAATAGCAACAACGTCTCCGCCTTCACGGTGAACGGTGATGGTTCGCTCAGCCCGGTGCCAGGCTCGCCCTTTGGCGCCGGCAACTCGCCGCAGTATTTGGTGACCGACCGCACCGGGACGCATCTCTACGTGGTGAACGTCAACGACAGCACGCTCAGCGCCTACAACATCGCCGGCAACGGCGCCCTGACGCCCCTCGCCACTTACTTCACGGGCATCGGCCCTGAAGGAGTAGCCGTGGATGCTGCTAATAAGTTCGTGATGGTGGCCAACTGCACCGCCGGATCGCTGTCGGTATACAGCATTAACGGCGACGGGTCGCTGAGTTCGCTGGGCGCGCTTTTCCTCGGCGGCTGTCCGCAAGCCGTGGCCACCTCCCACTGATCTAGGCGGCCGTGCGACTTTCCGCGGCGAATGAACTTCCGGTCGATTCTGCTAAACTCGTTGGTTCGATGCCGGAAACTGTACAGAGCGCACAGACCATCCAGGTCAAGCTTCCCGATGGAAGCGTGAAGGAAGTTTCCAAGGGCACCACGCCGCTGGCTATCGCGCGCGAGCTCTCGCCGCGCTTGGCCGAGGCCGCCCTGGTGGCCAAATCCAACGGCACGCTCATTGATCTGACTCGTCCGCTGGAGAAAGACAGCGAGCTGCGCATCCTGACCAATCGAGACCCGGAGGCGCTGCCGGTTTTCCGGCACTCCTCGGCGCATTTGATGGCCGCGGCCGTGCTCGAACTTTTTCCGGAGACCAAGCTGGGCCATGGTCCGCCGACGGACACCGGTTTCTTCTACGACTTCTACCGGCCTACGCCGTTCACCCCCGAGGACCTGGAGAAGATCGAGAAGAAGATGCAGGAGCTGGTGGAGAAGGACATCCCCTACGCGCAGGATTTCCTGCCGCGCCAGGAGGGCCTGGAGCGCTTCAAGTCGGAAGGCGACTTCATGAAGTGCCACTTCATCGAGCAGTTCACCGCGCCCGATGAGAAGATCTCGCTCTACCGCACCGGCAGATTTGTGGACTTCTGCCGCGGGCCGCACCTGCCTTCCACCGGCAAGATCAAGGCCTTCAAGCTGCTGAGCATCGCCGGTGCCTACTGGCTGGGCGACGAGAAGAACCCGCAGCTCCAGCGCATCTACGGCACCTCGTTCTACACCAGGAAAGAGCTGGACGACTACCTGCACAAGCTGGAAGAGGCCAAGCGCCGCGACCACCGCGTGCTGGGCAAGCAGCTCGACCTGTTCTCCATCCAGGAACTGGCCGGCCCGGGGCTGATCTTCTGGCATCCCAAGGGCGGCATCCTGCGCAAGGCCATGGAGGACTGGCTGCGCGACGAGTACCTGAAGCGCGGCTACTCGCTGGTCTTCACCCCGCACGTGGCGCGCGTAGACCTGTGGAAGACTTCGGGGCACGAAGGCTATTACGCTGAGAACATGTTCACCCCCATGGAACTGGACGACGCGAACTATCGCATCAAGCCCATGAACTGCCCGTTTCACATCCTCATTTATAAGGACCAGCTCCGGTCGTACCGCGATCTGCCGGTCCGCCTGGGAGAGCTGGGGACGGTCTACCGCTACGAGCGTTCGGGGGTGATGCACGGCCTGATGCGGGTGCGCGGCTTCACCCAGGACGATGCCCACATCTTCTGCACCCCGCAGCAGATCGAGGACGAGATCGTGGGCTGCATGGATTTCGCTCTGGCCGTCCTGAACACCTTCGGCTTCAGCGAATACCAGGTCGAGCTTTCTACCTGGGACCCGAAGGACCGCAAGAACTTTCTGGGGAGCGATGAGCAGTGGGAGCTTGCCAACCGCTCGCTCGAGAACGCTCTCCAGCGGCGCAATGTGCAGTACAAGATCATCCCCGGCGAAGCGGCGTTTTACGGCCCCAAGATTGACGTGAAGCTGGTGGACGCGATCGGGCGCCTGTGGCAGCTCTCCACCATCCAGTTCGACTTCAACTTGCCGCAGCGCTTCGACCTGGAATACGTAGGCGAGGACGGGCAGCGCCATCAGCCCTTGATGGTCCATCGCGCACTCTGGGGATCGGTGGAGCGCTTCTTCGGCGTGCTCATCGAGCACTACGCCGGCGCGTTCCCACTGTGGCTCTCGCCGGTGCAAGTGGTGGTGGTGCCCATCAGCGAGCGGCATCACGAGTACGCGGAAAAAATCGGGGCGGAGTTGCGCGAGGCCGGGGCGCGCGTCCATGTGGACAGCCGCAGCGAGAAGATGAACGCCAAGATCCGCGAGCACGCCCTGCAGAAGGCGCCCTACATCGTGGTGGTCGGGGACAAGGAGTCGCAGGCCGGCTCGGTCAACGTCCGCACCCGCGGCAAGGAGAAGACCGCCGACATGCCGGCGGTGGAGTTCGTGGCCAAGGTCTGCCAGCTCATCGCTGAGAAGGCGACCACGCTCTAGATTGAGCCATTGAGCGATGGCCCAATGACTCAATGAATCAATGGCTCAATTCATTCGGGGAATGACCTGATGACGGAAGTGCTGTGGCCGGATTTCCACCCTGTGCCTAGTTCGATACCGTTGCAACCCGGCCGAACGAGATTAGAGTATTGGTATGCGTCTGGTTAGGCTTGCGTGGATATTCATTGCTCTCTTCTTCGTAACCTGGGGATGGATCTTATGGAAGGCGCCAAGAGGCCAGGCACAGGATCACGCGCAGCCGCCTGCCGATCTCGCCGAGGTCGTGAAGAAGCAGTTCGGCCCCTGCTTTGAAGTCGCCGCCGAACGCTCTGCCGTCAAGGTGAAGTATCTGCACCCCCAGACGGGAGGGCTGCCTTGGGTGACGTTCCTGGAGGCTGACCTGGACGGCGACGGCGTGGAAGACGCCGTCATCGTCGCGCGCTGCAAGACGCCGCTTGCCGATCAGGTAACCCGGAACTACCGAGTGATCGATCCCTACTACACGAATTACGGGTACGGCAACCCCAAGATCACCACGCAATTCAACGCCGCCGATCCCAACCGCCAGAACCTGGTCCTGGTGATCCATGGAGCGGGAACAGAAGCCTGGCGCGCGGCCACACCCAAAGCCAAGTTCGTCATCATCAACCTGCCCTTCGACAGCCTCGCGCTCACCCAGGTCACGCACCGCAAGCGGCCCGTCCCCGCGCTCAGTCTGGTGGAAGACGAGCAGCAATTAAGCTCGGCCGTCTACTGGGACGGCAAAAAGTACCGGTGGGCGAATACCGGCAGCCCGCAGTAGCCAGTCGCCAGTAGCCGGTTAAGGCCAAGAGGCAAGAGCCAACAGCTAGAAGCTAGCAGCTAGTAGCAGCACCCCGCCTTCCTTATAATCCCCTGCATGACTCTGGAAGAGAAGCTGGAAGAACTGAGGAAACGTGACGGCCTGGCCGAGGCCGGCGGGGGAAAAGAGCGCCACGAGCGCCAGCACAAGGAAGGCAAGATGTCGGCGCGCGAGCGCATCGCCTTCCTGCTCGACGAGGGCACCTTCGAAGAGACCGACAAGCTGCTCACCCACCGCTGCACCGATTTCGGCATGGAACAGCAGAAGGTTTACGGCGACGGCTTCGTCACCGGCTACGGGCGCATCGAGGGCCGGCTGGTGTTCGTCTTTGCCCAGGATTTCACCGTCTTTGGCGGCTCGCTGTCCCTGGCCAACGCCTCGAAGATCGTGAAGATTATGGATATGGCCATGCGCGTAGGCGCGCCCGTCATCGGGCTGAACGACTCCGGCGGCGCCCGCATCCAGGAAGGGGTGGCGTCGCTGGCCGGCTACGCCGACATCTTCCTGCGCAACACCCTGGCCTCGGGCGTGGTGCCGCAGATCTCCGCCATCATGGGACCATGCGCTGGGGGCGCCGTGTATTCCCCGGCCATCACCGATTTCGTCCTCATGGTGGACAAAACCTCCTACATGTTCATCACCGGCCCGGACGTGATCAAGGCGGTCACCCACGAGGAGGTCACCAAGGACCAGCTCGGCGGCGCCATGACCCACAACGAGACCTCGGGGGTCGCGCATTTCCTCGCCCACGACGACGCCGAGTGCCTGTCCATGATCCGCGAGCTGGTCAGCTTCATTCCCTCGAACAACCTTGACGATCCGCCGCGGCGGCCCTGCACCGATCCCATCGACCGCGCCGACGCCGCCCTGGACACGATTGTGCCCGCCGAGTCCAACAAGCCCTACGAAATGAAAGACGTCATCCGCATGGTGGTGGACGACGGCTACTTCTTCGAGGTGCACGAGCACTACGCCAAGAACATTGTCGTGGGATTCGCGCGCCTGAATGGCCGCAGCGTGGGCGTGGTCGCCAACCAGCCGGCCATGCTGGCGGGCGTGCTGGACATCAACTCATCGGTCAAGGGCGCGCGCTTCGTGCGCTTCTGCGACTGCTTCAACATCCCGCTCATTACATTCGAAGATGTACCCGGATTCCTGCCGGGAACGCAGCAGGAGTACGGCGGCATCATCCGCCACGGCGCCAAGCTGCTGTTCGCCTTCGCCGAAGCTACCGTGCCCAAGCTGACGGTGATCACGCGCAAGGCTTACGGCGGGGCGTATTGCGTCATGGCGTCGAAGCACATCCGCGCCGACGCGAATTACGCCTGGCCGAGCGCCGAAGTCGCCGTCATGGGGCCGGAGGGCGCGGTGGACATCGTCTACAAGCGCGAACTCGCCAAGGCCGAGAACAAAGACCAGGAACGCGCCCAGCTGATCGAGCAGTTCCGCGAGCGTTTCGCCAATCCCTACGTCGTGGCCGAGCGCGGCTACGTGGATGCCGTCATCCGCCCGCGCGAAACCCGCAAGAAGCTCATCGACGCGCTGGAAATGCTCGACACCAAGCGCGACAAGAACCCGCCCAAGAAACATGGGAATATCCCGCTGTAACAACGCCGCAGATTTGCACCGATCAGCACGGATAATTATCTTGATTCTTGATCCGTTTGGGGATTCACGAAACAGGCCCGTGGCTAACCACGGGCCTCCTGGGGGAGGGGGCCGAAGCTGATGTTGCGGGTTGCGGATTAAACAAGAACCCCGAGGTTATGGCCCCAATCTCCTCGACCGGCGGCTCGCGATTTGACCCTTGCCGACCTGCAGCCATCACGACCTTTGCGGGTCGCGACGTGCGATCTTTAAGAAGGCGTGCGCCTCCAGCTCGGGCTCCGGGCTCACCGCCAACCGGAAAAACCGGTTACCGCCCCGGGGTTCTATCTGGTCTTCGACAGCTTCTCGTTCTCCTCGACCAGGAGGCTGCTCCGACCCTCACCAGCCCTCCGTTCTTGTCCGCCGACGGCGGATGTACGGTGACTTGGCTTGAGCCCCGGACGCGCTCCCAACCGGGAAAACTTAAGTAAGCGTCAAAGAACGATGAGCGTTTTACACCCGCCGAAGACGAAGTCAACCGATTTGCAGTAATTTTATGTGGTTATTTTTCAGCAACTTGAGGCCTGTCCACAGGCCTATGGCGCAAAACGAGTGCAATGTATCTCGACCTGCCATCGCGGCCGCCACGCGGCACCCCTGGCAGAATTCGCACAATTTATGAAAAACTCGAAAACGATAAGCGCTTTTGCCAGCATTAACGCTGTTAAAGTTTTCCACAGCAATATGTAGCCAAAATGAGGCAGTAGAAAATTTGCCGCGCACCGCGAACCCTGCTAGTTGAGCCAATTCCTGCAGTTTGACGCTGTGGAAAACTAGGCCCAGCCCGCTTTTTATGCGGCTTCGGGAAAACCGCCTGCCGGACCGTAATGCCTCCTGTGCAGTTCCTGGAATTCGCTATTTCCTGCGCCGCGTCATTTCCCCGTGTATGTGACCCGGTAAATGGCGCCGTTGGCGTCGTCGCTGATGTACATCGACCCGTCGGCGCCGATCACGATGCCCACCGGTCGTCCCGACGGCTTGCTGCCCTTAGTCGCGCCCGCGGGCATCCAGCCGGTGATGAAGTCCTCGACGCCCTCGGGTTGCGTCTGGTCCTTGAGTTTTACTCTCACTACTTTGTAGCCGGTGGGGACGCTGCGGTTCCAAGAACCGTGGAAGGCCACGAACAAGCTGCCCTGGTACTTGGGGAACATGCTTCCGTTGTAGAACGCCAAGCCGAGCGGGGCGGAGTGCGCCTGCAGGTTGACCTTGGGCAGGACGATGTTGGTGCAATGCGCGGGCGCAGCTTTGGAAAATTTCGTGTCGGGGACGCGATCGCCGTAGCACCAGGGCCAGCCGAAGTCGCCGCCATTCTTGCCCAAGTCGAGGATCTCGTCGGGAGGAAGATCGTCGCCCAGCCAGTCGCGGCCGTTGTCGGTCGCCCACACGGTCTGGGTCTTCGGGTTATAGGCCAGTCCAACGGCATTGCGTATCCCGTGGGCGAAGATGCGCGCGCCCGAGCCGTCGTCGTTCATTTCCGTCACCGCGGCGCGGCGGGGGTCGCTTTCCACGCAAACGTTGCAACTCGATCCCGCCGAGGCGTAAAGCTTGCCGTTGGCGAACAGGAGCGTACGTGTGATGTGCCCGCCGCCGCTCGACGGCAGATCGGCGATATGCCGCGGATTGGAAGCGCGCAGGTGGGCCTCATCCCAGTCATAGCGCACGATCCTGCTGACTTCGGCGATGTACAGCGCGCCGTTGTGGAAGGCGATGCCGTGCGGGCCATTGAGGTCGCTGAGCACGGTCACGACTCGGTCGGCTCTGCCAGCGTGGCGGGAGTCCGGCAGGGCCAGCACCGTACCTTGGCTGGTAGCGGTTGCCATCAACACGCCGCCGGGGCTGAAAGTTAGCATGCGCAGAGACTGTTCCGTGTCCGCGAAGATGCTGATGTGGAACCCCGGAGGCAGGTGGAGCTTGCCCGTGTCCATCTGGGCGCACCCGGCAACGGGAAAGAGCAGGAAGAGCAGCCAGCCAGTGTTGCGCATAACAAAGTTTAGACGCAAAGAGCAGGGAGGAGGAGGCAGGACGCAGGAGAAGGAGGCACGAGGAGTTGTCGGGTTTCCCTGCTTCCTGCCTCCTCCTCCCTGCTCTTTGTCAAATTTACCCGCGCCATCTATTTCCTACCTATGGCTACCTGGATAGCCAGCTACACCCGCGTTAAAGCAAAGGACTTAGAGGGAAAAATCAGCGCCGAAGTTTGGCCCTTCAGTTGATACAAAGGGGGCGCGACCTGCTCCCAGGTGCTCGCGGAGAGGCGTGTTAGTTCCGGTGGTGAGCTCTAAGCTCGGATGCTCCCCCATTATTTCGGAGGAAACTAGATCATGAAAAGCAAGCTCCTGTTGACGCTGCCGCTGGCTGCGGCTCTGGCTGTGCCCGGCTGGGCGCAGCAGGCGCCTCCCAGCGATTCCAGCAACACCCCTCAGACGGATCAGAGCCAGATGGCTGCGTCCCAGAAAACGGACCGGAACGCGGAGGCGAATCCCAATGGCCGCCAGCCCCTGGTCTACGAGCGGCATGAAGGCTTCTGGGGCCACCTGAACCCGTTCGCCCGCAAGCGGTACGTGCAGAAGCAACTGGACCCGGTGCGCGGTCGGCTCAACGAGCTGGATGAGATTACGGCGCAGAACGCCAAGGCCATCAAAGACGTGGATGCCCGCGCCCAGGAAGGGATCCGCATCGCTTCCCTCAAGGCCAGCGAGGCCGATATGCACGCCGTTGACGCCGGCAACCGCGCGCAGCTCGCCAACCAGACGGCGCAGCAGGCCACCACTCGTTTGAACACGGTCGAGCAGGTGGTGGATAACATCGACCAGTTCCAGCCCGTCACCCAGGCCGAGATCCACTTCAAGCCCGGACAGATGGCCCTGAGCAGCAAAGCCAAGCAGGCGCTGGATGACATGGCCACCCCGCTCAAGGACCAGAAGGGATACATCATCGAAGTGCAGGGCTTCTCCGCCGGACGCGGCCAGGAAGCCGTCCAGAACTCGCAGCAGATGGCACAGTCGGTGGTGCGTTACCTGGTGCTGAACCATGACATCCCCGTGTACCGCATCTACACCATCGGCATGGGGAACGCTCCCGCACCGGCTTCAGCGGAGGGTGCCAAGGCGCGCCGCACGCGCGGCGGCCGGGTGGAGATCGCCTTGCTGAAGAACGGCGCCGGCGACCTGGGCCCGCAGGAGCAGCAGACCGCTCCCAGCAGCTCCAACACCAGCGGCATCAGCGGCGCAACCACCGCCATGCCCATGAACCCAAACTCGACGCCCACGCAGCCCTCCCCCGGGATGAGTGCACCGGCGCAACCGCCGCCCTCAACGAAGTAGGGGCCTGGTCCAGACTGTTTCTCTCCGAGCCGCAGGGGCTCGGAGAGAGCCTCCCGGTGGAAACACCGGGAGGCTTTTCATTGATCGCCGGAATCGCCGGAATCGGGTACGCCCTCATGTATTGTCATTCTGAGACCCTTCAGAGTGTCTGAGAACTCCAGCAAGCATCCGCTGTCATTCTTCCGCCGAACAAAGCGAGGCGGGAGAATCTGGGAAAGCAGTTAACACGACCAGTTTGGGTAGTGCAGGCGTTCTTGCCAGATCCTCCGCTCGCCTTCGGCTCGCGAAGGATGACAACCTCAACCAAACTATCTCCGGCCGAGAATCAAAAGGTAGAAGCTCTCACAAACGCTCTCATAGCTTCGAGGAATCTGCTTTTTCCTCCGCGTCTCGTGCTAGGCTGATTTCGCAGCCGTGCCCGAAACCCTCTACTACTCGCGCATCGACTCCCCCGTTGGATCCCTGCTGCTGGCCGTCTCCGATCGCGGACTGGTCGCGCTGGAGTTCGGCTGCGGAAAAATCGCCGCCGGATGGGTGGAATCCCCGGAGAGGACCGCGCCCTACGCTCGCCAGCTGGAGGAGTATTTCTTAGGCCGCCGGCGTCGCTTCGATCGGCCGCTCGACCTGCGTGGCACCGATTTTCAAAAACGCTGCTGGGAAGAGCTGTTGCAAATCCCGTACGGCGAAACGCGCTCCTACGCCGAGATCGCCCGCGCCATCGGCAATCCGTTGGCGGTAAGGGCCGTGGGATTGGCCAACGGGCAGAACCCCATTGCGATCATGGTGCCGTGCCATCGGGTGATCGGCTCCGACGGTTCGCTCATCGGCTACGGCGGCGGCCTGGAGGTCAAGCGGCGACTCTTGGAGTTGGAAGGAGCCCTGAGCGGGTCGTTGGTATAGCGGCGTTACATAGAAGATTCGCTTTTTATTCGCTATATTCTAGTTTCGGGGTATACTTACTTCCACCGGTCATCCTACTCCTAACCCGACCAGCCGACAGGGTGTAGGCTATCGCATTCTGAGAGGTCATTATGGCGGACGAAAAAGCACGTGCGATCGAGCTGGCGGTGTCACAAATCGAGAAGCAGTTCGGCAAGGGCTCCATCATGCGCCTGGGGACGAAGGAGGCCATCGTTCCCATCGCGGTGATCCCCACCGGGGCGCTGTCGTTTGACGCGGCGCTGGGCGTGGGCGGCTTCCCGCGCGGGCGCGTAGTGGAGGTGTTTGGGCCGGAGTCTTCGGGCAAGACCACCATCACGCTGCAGGTGATCGCCGAAGCGCAGAAGGCCGGCGGCATGGCGGCGTTCGTGGACGCCGAGCACGCGCTCGATCCCGCCTACGCCAAGAGGCTGGGCGTGGACGTGGACAACCTGCTGGTCTCGCAGCCGGACTACGGCGAGCAGGCGCTGGAGATCGCCGAGGCCCTGGTGCGCTCGGGCGCCATCGACGTGCTGGTAGTGGACTCGGTGGCGGCGCTGGTCCCCAAGGCCGAGCTCGATGGCGAGATGGGCGATAGCCACGTCGGCCTGCAGGCGCGCCTGATGTCGCAGGCGCTGCGCAAGCTCACCGGCATCGTCTCCAAGTCGCGCACCTGCCTGATCTTCATCAACCAGATCCGCGAGAAGATCGGCGTGATGTTCGGCAATCCCGAAACCACCACCGGCGGCCGCGCGCTGAAGTTCTACTCCACCGTGCGTATCGACATCCGCCGCATCGCCGCCATCAAGGACGGCGAAACCGTCGTCGGCTCCCGCACTCGCGTCAAAGTCGTGAAGAACAAAGTGGCAGCGCCCTTCCGCGAGGCCGAGTTTGACCTCATGTACGGCGAGGGCATCAGCCGCGAAGGCGACTTGATTGACCTGGCGGTTACGCACGAGATCGTCGAGAAGTCGGGCTCGTGGTTCAGCTACAAGGGCGAGCGCATC
This sequence comes from Acidobacteriota bacterium, assembly GCA_023265315.1. GTDB lineage: Bacteria > Acidobacteriota > Terriglobia > Terriglobales > Acidobacteriaceae > JAHFUA01. Next base: position 26,733 of record JAHFUA010000010.1, read on the forward strand.
GGCCAGGGACGCGAGAACGCCCGCCAGTTCCTCAAAGACAACCGCGACATCGCCAGAAAGATCGAAGATGAGGTGCGCAAGAAGCTGGGCATGCCCACGCCGGGCGAGAAGACCCCGGTCCCGATGCCGGCCCCAACCCCGACCGACGGCCACGCCGCCCGGGTGCCGGTGGGGGCAGGACGGCGGTAGGCCGGGGTGGAAGCCCACGCCTTCAGGCGTGGGGAAAAGGGCTTGGTGCAGAACCGGCTTTAGCCGCTGAGGTCATCTTCCGTGCACGCCGCCTTCGGGTTGCTCGCTTTCGTCCGCCGCAGCGGGCGGCCGTCCCCCCGTGAGTCTGGGCTAGGCCGGGGGATGGGTGGGCCGGTTGGGGTTCACGGTTTGCCTCGCGGCAGTCGGATGAAGCCCCGTCGAGCTGTGCGGTAAGTCCTCACCGTCCGCAGCGGCGAAAAAGGCCAGCCCCGCGCAGCCCGGAGCGGCGCGCGGTGTACGGACGGCGCAAGTCCACGCTGGAACCAATGTTAGGGGTGCTGAAACAACAACGCGGGACTAGCCCCGTGCCGAAATCCTGAGCCAAGCGAAGAACCCTGCAAGAACAAAGTGACAGCCGGACCTGTAAGCCGAATTCTGTCTGCTCGCCTTGCGGCGGGCAGGACGGTCATTCCTCTGGGCCGCGCATTGCTGCACGGCTCTAGCGACCTACCCGGAGGTGAAGCGCGCCGAGTCAGCACGCGGACGCCGAAGCGCCGCTCCCTCCCTATTTGGTCTTGCTCCGTGTGGGGTTTGCCCTGCCCGCCCCATTACTGGAACGGCGGTGCGCTCTTACCGCACCTTTTCACCCTTACCCGGCACAGCGGTTACCCGCGCGCCTGGGCGGTATGTTTTCTGTGGCACTTTCCGTCAACGCCCCTTTGAGAGGCGCCGCCCGGACGTTATCCGGCACACTGCTCTGCGGAGTTCGGACTTTCCTCCCCTGCTCCCGCGCAGCCTGGACGAATCCAGCGTTCGCGGGGCAGGAGCGACCGTCCGGTCCGGCTGTCAACCTTATTATTATAGTAGATGTGCGTCGCATGGCGCGGATTCTCGCCGATCTCCGGCCGTCGCGGCTGGTAAACTGGATTTGTAATTTGCGATTTGTGATTGAAAAAGCTGGGGCGGAATGGCGGCGCAGACCGTCCAATCACTAGATCACAAATCAGAAATCGCAAATTCCTTCATGACCACCCTGGAAGCAGTGCGGATCGCCCTGCAATCGCTGTGGGCCAACAAGCTGCGCTCAGTGCTGACGCTGCTGGGCGTGGTGATTGGTGTGGCGGCGGTGATCGCGGTGGTCACCTTTGTCAATGGCATCAACGGCTACGTAGCGGAGAAGGTCTTCAATCTGGGCGCCGACGTGTTCATCGTGGCCAAGACTTCGCCGGTCATCACCAACGTGGACCAGTACCTGGAGGGCCTGAAGCGCAAGGACATGACGCTGGAGGACTACGAAGCGGTGCGCGACGGCTGCATCAAGTGCCGCTATGTCGGCGCCACCACCTTCAACGCCAACGGCCACGTGAGCTATGGCGAGCACACCGTTACCGACACCTGGGTGCGCGGGTTCACGCCCTCCATGCTGCCCATTCTGGATACGGAGATCGTTCTCGGCCGGCCGCTGAACGAGACCGACATGCGCATCGCGGCGCCGGTGGCCATCATCGGCCAGGACATCGTGGACAACGTGCTGCCCAACACGGATCCCATCGGCAAGGAGATCCGCCTCGACGGATCCGCCTATACCGTCATCGGGGTGGGGAAGCGCGAGGGCAAGACGCTGGGGCAGAGCCGCGATAATTACGTGATCATTCCGATCACCGCCTGGCAGCGGCAGTACGGATCGCGGGTCAGCATTCGCATTGTCGGCAAGGCCTTCGGCGTGGACCGCCTCAGCGATGCGCTGGACGAAGCGCGGGTCATCATGCGCTCGCGGCGGCATGACCCGCCCGGCCAGCCGGACAGCTTCGCCGCCGAGACCAACGAGAGCTTCCTCTCGCTGTGGAGCGACCTGAGCAGCAACTTCTTCATCGCCATGGTGGCGATCGCGTCGATCTCGCTGGTGGTGGGCGGCATCGTGATCATGAACATCATGCTGGTGTCGGTGACCGAGCGCACGCGCGAGATCGGCATCCGCAAGGCGCTGGGCGCGCGGCGGTTGGACGTGCTGCGGCAATTCCTCATCGAATCCAGCACCATGGCGCTGGTGGGCGGGGTGATCGGCGTGCTCTTCGGGGTCGCCATCGCCAAGACCGTCACCCTGCTGATCGGAATGCCCTCGGTGATCAAGCTTTGGGCGGTGCTGGCGGGGCTGGCGGTCTCGGCATCGGTCGGCATCTTCTTTGGCGTGTATCCGGCGCGGCGGGCGGCGCGGCTCGACCCCATCACCGCCCTGAGGTTCGAACTGTGACGATCCGCAAACGCGATTTCGGCGAGATCCTGCGCATGGCCATGGACACCATTCGCAAGAACAAGCTGCGCTCCGGGCTCACGGTGCTGGGCATCGTCATCGGGGTGACCGTGGTGGTGGGGATCTCCTCGGTGGTCAGCGGGCTGAACGACAACTTCAGCCAGGCCATCAGCCAGTGGGGATCGGATCTCATCTTCGCCTTCCACATGCCGGCCATCAACTTCGGGCGCCCCCCCGAGGCGATCCGCAAGCGCAAGGAACTGACCTACGAAGATGCCATGGCCATGAAAGACCTTCCGCATGTGAAGGCGGTCACCGCCGGCGTGCGCTACTTCCTGCCGCAGTTCGGCAGCGGCTCCTACGTGGTGGACTACAAGGGCAAGAAGGCGAAGAACGTAATCCTCGAAGGCGACACCGCGTCCGTCAAGGACGTTTACGATCTCGAACTGAGGGCCGGCCGCTGGTACGGGGAAGTAGAAGAGCAGGAGCGCGAGCCCGTCATCGTTCTTGGCTCGGAAACTGCCGACCAGCTCTTCGGCAACGCAGATCCTCTGGGCAAGGAACTGGAGATTGAAGGCAAAGCCTTCCGCGTGATCGGCGTCACCAAGCCGCGGCGCAGCATCACCGGCGGCGGCAAGAATCCGGAAGACAACATTGTGGTCTTTCCGCTCGCCACCTTCCGCAAGCTGCATCCCGAGCTGAAGACCTACTGGATCACGGTGAAAGCCACCTCGCATCCCGACATGCAGAAGGCCATGGACGAGATGCGCGAGCTGCTGCGCCGCCGCCGCAAGGTTCCGTTCAACGCCCCCGACAATTTCGAAATTTTCACCCAGGACTCGATCTCCGACGTGTGGAACCAGATCACGGGCGCGGTCTTTATCTTCATGTTCGCGGTGTCGAGCGTGGGGCTGATCGTGGGCGGGGTGGGCGTGATGAACATCATGCTGGTGTCGGTGACCGAGCGCACCCGCGAGATCGGAGTGCGCAAGGCCATCGGCGCCCGCCGGCACGACATCCTGCTGCAGTTCACGCTGGAGGCCATCACGCTCACCGCTGTGGGGGGCGTGCTCGGGATCGTCCTGGGGGCGCTGGTGACGCTTGCGATCCGCCTCTGGTCGAGCCTGCCCGCGAGGATGTCGGTTTCCTGGACGGTGACGGCATTCGTTGCTGCCGCTATGGTGGGGCTGGTCTTCGGCATCTACCCGGCGTGGAAGGCGGCCAACCTCGATCCCATCGAGGCCTTGCGATACGAATAGACCGCTCGCCGCCCGGCGCGCTATAAACACCCGAGCATGGTCCGCACCATTGTCGAGATCGTGGCCGCAGCCTGCACAGTGTTCGGCACAGGGTTCTATCTGTTTTCGATCATCAGCGTATGGCGCTTTCTGCGGCTGCCGCGGCTGACCGACGACTTCCATCCAGCGGTCTCGATTCTGAAGCCCGTGCGCGGCGCCGATCCGCATGCCTACGAATGCTTCCGCAGCCACTGCCTGCTGGATTATCCCGAGTACGAGATTATCTTCGGCGTCCACGACCCGAGCGATGCTGCCGTTCCTCTCGTCGAGCGATTGAAGCAGGAGTTCCCGGAGCGGCGCATCGAGCTGGTGGTCTGCCCGCGCGAGCTGGGGACCAATCGCAAGGTCAGCAACCTCATGCAGATACTTCCCGCAGCCCGCTACGATCACTTGCTGGTCAACGACGGAGACATCCGCGTTCCACCTGACTATCTGCGGCGCATCATGGCGCCACTGGCACATTCGAAGGTTGGGCTGGTGACGGTTCTCTACCGAGCCGTTGCCGGACGCACTTCAGGCTCGAAGCTGGAAGCCCTGAGCATCAGCGACTTTGCGACCGCGGTGCTGGTCTCCTACGCAAACCGGCGCTATTTTCATTACGGGTTCGGATCGACACTGGCGTTCCCACGGCGTGTTCTGGAGGGTATCGGCGGCTTCGAGGCGCTGGCCGATTACCTTGCCGACGACCACCAGCTTGGCACACTGATCGCCCAGGCCGGATACAGCATTGTTATTCCCGATGTGGTGGTCGAGACAACTCTGCCCGAGTATTCGCTCCGCGAATTCTGGAATCACCAACTGCGCTGGGCGCGCACCCTGCGTGACGCCAGCCCGCGCGGGAATCTAGGACTGGTGCTGGTCTTCGGAGTGCAGTGGGGGGCGGTGGCGGTGATCGCGGCGGCGGGGGCTGCCTGGGCGTGGGCGCTGTTTGCGGCCGCATATGCTTCGAGGATTGCGGCCCTTCTGGTAACCGCGCTCGGCGTGTGCCACGATCGCGGCACGCTGCGCCGGCTGTGGCTGCTTCCGATTCGGGATGTGCAGGCCGTCCTGGTGTGGGCGGCGTCGTTCGCAGGCCACACCGTGATTTGGCGCGGCGAGCGGTTCGTCCTCCAACACGGCCGCCTGCTGCGGATTCAACCTCCTGCTGTAGACGAGTCAGAATTGTAAGCGGGGGCTAAAACACAGCGCTGTGCGATGTGACACGCCTACGAGTGACGGCCGTCACTTATTCTCCTCACTAACCTTTGTAGTTTTAATGGCGTAACCCTGGGGATGCTCTGGATAACAAGATGCATGTCACCCCTGGGAGGTCTTATGGCTCCACAGGCGCACTCAACAAGGCGTCAGCTCTGGCAGCTCCTGGGATCAGTCCGTACAGGAATCATCCTCTTGATTATTGTGGGGCTGGCGGTGATGGCGGGAACGCTCATCCTGCAACGGCCTATCACCGAACCCGCCAAGCTGCACCAGGCTTATTCACCGCAGACTTTACGCTTGCTCGACACGCTGCGACTCACCGACGTGTTCCACAGTGGGTGGTTCGTTCTGCTGCTGTCGCTGCTGAGCGCGAACATCGTGGTCGCCTCGATCAACCGATTCCCCATCGCGTGGCGCTACTTCTCCCGCCCGATGCGCCGGGCCGAACCTCATCTTTTCACATCGCTGGCGATGAAGCAGGCGATCCCGGTGCAAGGCTCGCAAGTGGATATGGAGAAGGTGGAGCTGGCCTTCCGCCGCGCCGGGTGGAAGCCGCAATACGTCAGCGACGACCGTGGCTCGGTCTCACTTTACGCGGAGCGCTTCCGCTTCGCGCGCCTGGCGCCGTTTGTGGTCCACGCCAGCCTGCTGCTGATCCTCGCCGGCGGCATCATCGACGCCGTCTGGGGCTACAAGGGGTTCATCGCGCTGGGGCAGAACGAGAGTACTAACCAGCTTGAACTGCCCGACGGCACTCACAAGGCGCTGCCCTTCGCCATTCGTTGCGATGGGGCCGGCCAGGAGAATTACCCGGACGGCACCCCCAAACGCTGGTGGTCGCGCCTGACGGTGCTGGAAAACGGGCGCCAAGTCCAGCGCAAGGAGATCGCGGTCAACGATCCCCTCACCTATCGCGGTTTGCGTTTCTACCAAGCGAGCTACGGCGCCACCGGCGAAGTCGCGGGCGTAAGACTGCTGGTCACGCCCAAGAATGGCGGCGCGAAACAGGAGTTCTGGCTGAAGCTCGACGAAACCTTTTCGCTCGACAAGGATGCCACGGTCCGCATCACCCAGTTCATCCCCGATTTTGTGGTGGTGGAGAACCATATCGAGAGCCGCTCCGACCAGCCCAACAATCCTGCCGTGCAGATCAGCGTGCAATCGAAGCAGGCGGCAGAGAACAAGATATGGCTCTTCCCCAAGTTCCCGGAATTCACTCACGCCAATAACACCGGATTCGACTTCCGGGTCCAGGACCTGCAGATGGGTTACTTCACCGGACTGCAAGTCTCCCACGAACCGGGGCAGTGGGCGGTGTGGGCGGGCGTGATCGTGATGGGGCTGGCGCTGGCGCTGGTGTTCTATTTCGTCCACGTGCGCCTGTGGGCGCTGCCGGTGGACGACGGCCCGGGACGGCTGGTGCTCTGGCTGGGGGCCTCGGCCAGCAAGAACCGTGAAGATTTCGAGCGGCGCTTCGGCGATCTGGTGGACGTGGTCAAGCAAGATCTCAAAGCACAAGCCTCAGCCGCGAAACGGCAGCGCGCTGAGCTGATGGCCGTAAAGTAGGGATCGGAGGAAACAATGGCACGAGTGCGAGTGATGGGACGACCCCCCGCGGCTCCCGCAACCCCCAGCGGCAATCTGCTGTTGGGCCTGGTCGCGCTGGGCACCGTCTTCATGCTGCTGATGGGATTCTTGGGGACGGTCAAGACGGGAGTCCTATTCAACGAGGCCAACCTGCTGTTCGCTGCGCTGACCTTTTACGCGGCTTCGACCGTGCTCTACATCGGCTTCGCCATGACCGGCACGGAGCGCTTCGTGCGCTTCGCCTGGCTGGCGACCTGGGCCGGGTTCGTCAGCAACACGCTGGCGGCCGCGCACCGTTGGTACACCGCCGGGCATGCGCCTTTTTCCAACATCTACGAGATGCTGCTGGCCTTCATCTGGGCAGTGGCCGCGCTGACGTTATTCGTGCAGCGCAAGTACGGTGTCAAGGTGATCGGTACCATCACCATGCCGGTGGCGGTGGTGGGCGTGGTGCTGATGCAGTTGCTGCCTTCGGATGTGCATCCGCTGGTGCCCGCTCTGCAATCCACCTGGCTGCACATCCACGTGACCCTGGCGATGCTCTCCTACGCTGCCTGTGCCGTCAGCTTTGCCCTCGCCATGATGTTTCTCATCCAGGACAAGATGCGCACCGAGAGCTTCCTCGCCAGTACCAGCGCGCTGATCGCGCTGGTCTATGCCGGCGCGTTGAGCCGGTTCGCGGGCGGCGGGCTGAAAGTCGTGGCGCAAAACCCCGAGACCGGCGGCGATCTGTTCATCCAGCGCGGGGTGCCGCTGATGGTAGTCATCCCCGAGCTGGGATGGCTGTTCGCGATCGTGCTCGCCGCTCTGCTGGCTCCGCTCGCTCTGTACGCCTGGGCGCACTGGAAGCATGACGACCGCGGCTACGCGTGGGCCAACCGCGCTTTCGTGGTAGCGATGATCCTGCAGGTGCTGGCAGCGGCGGCGTTCGTGCTCCGGGCGCGAGGCGGGCAATACGCCTCGCCCATGGCCGACGGCATCTTCCCGACCGCCCTGGCCAACAGCCCCTTCATCCTGGCCGGTTTGCTCAGCGGGCTGCTGGCTTCCGCACTCTACCTGATGCTCGCCTGGCGCCGCGAGGGATTGCAGCAGATGCTGCCCTCGGCCGACACCCTTGACCGGCTCACCTATAAGACCATTGGCGTGGCCTTCCCGCTGTTGACCCTGATGATCGCTGCCGGCGCCTACTGGGCCAACCAGACCTGGGGATCGTACTGGAGCTGGGATCCCAAGGAGACTGCCGCGTTGGTCACCTGGCTGGTCTATGCCGGGTACCTGCACATGCGCATTGCGCGCGGCTGGCGCGGTCGTCGCGCCGCCTGCTTCGCGGTGCTGGGCTTCGCCGTGGTGATGTTCACCTTCTTCGGCGTGACCTACCTATTGCCGGGGCTGCACGCCTACGCCTGAGGGCGGCTGGGCCTACGTGATCCTTAACTGTGTCTGCAATCACGACCGACTGTGATTGTGGTCACACCCTACACCGGTGCCCTGCGCCCATAATGGGACGTAATCAGCGGGGGCTTCACGATCATGGAGTTGCGCGTCAACTGGCGACTGAAGGCCATCCTGCCCGTCCTGGTGGTGCTAGTGAACGGGCTGCTGGTGTTTCTGCTGGTCACGCTCTCCCTGGAGAGTCCGGCTCGCCACCAGGTGCGGGTAGTCGCCGTCGCTGGCGCGGTGGTCATCTTCGCCGTGATTGTTGCGGTCATGTCGCTCCTCCTCCAGCACCCGCTGCGTGAGTTGCAGGAGAAGATTGCGCGTGTGCGCCAGGGCGACCTCAACGTCGCGGTGAATTTTGCCGGACGCCACGACGACATCGGCGACCTGGGCCGCGATTTCAACGAAATGGTCCGGCAACTTCGCGAGAGCCGGGAAGAGATCCAGCGCCTCTACCGCACGCAGATGTCGCGCGCCGAGCATCTGGCGACCCTGGGTGAGCTGGCCACCGGCCTGGCGCATGAGATCCGTAACCCGCTGGCGGGGATCGCCGGAGTCATGGACATCATCGCTCGCGACCTGCCCGAGTCCAGCCCGGCGCGCGAGGTGCTCAGCGAAGTGCAGCAGGAGATCCTGCAGATCAAGCGCATCTTATCCGACCTGCTGGAGACGGCGCGTCCCAAGCCGCCTGATTTCCGGCCCGCAGACCTGAACTCCACGGCGGAACACGCGGTCGCGCTGGCGCGGCAGCAGGCCATCTCGCGGCCGATTGAGATCAGACTATCGAAGGCGCACGAACTGCCGCCGGTCGAACATGACGCCGCTCAGATCCGGCAGGTGCTGCTGAACCTGCTGCTGAACGCCATCCAGGCGATTGACGATGCCGGCAACATTCGCGTGCGCGTCGGCTCCGAAGATAGCTTTGCCACGGTGGCGATTTCCGATACCGGCCGCGGCATCCCTCCCGAGCACCTGGCCAACATTTTCCGCCCGTTTTTCACCACCAAGAAGAGAGGCACAGGGCTGGGGCTCTCGCTGGTTTCCCGCATCGTGGAGGCCCACGGCGGGCGGGTGCAGGTGGCGAGCACTCCGGGAGAGGGAAGTCAATTCATGGTGTGGCTGCCGTTCCACCACGCGGAGGCGCCCCACCCCAGCGGGCCAACATCGGGCGTCCACCCCAGCGAAGCAAAACTGGCTTCGTTGGGGACCTCGGGCGCGCCGGGGAGCGAGAGCGCCGCGCAAGGCGTCCTGATTTAGAGTAGGGGATATGGCGGAGGAGACCGTCCTCATCGTTGACGATGAGAAGCTGGTGCGCTGGTCGCTGCGCCAGAAATACGAGGAGTGGGGCTTCACCGTTCTGGAAGCGGAGAACGGCACGGCCGGGCTGCGCCTGGCGCACAGCGGAAATCCCGGCCTCATCCTGCTCGACGTCCGCCTTCCCGACCTCAGCGGCCTGGAAGTGCTGGAGCGGCTGAAGGACAGTGGTGACGCCCGGGCGGTGATCATGATCACCGCCGACCCGCAACTGGACGACGTCAAGACCGCCATCAAGCTCGGCGCCTTCGACTTCATCGGCAAGCCCATCGATTTCGACGAACTCCACGTGACCACACAGAACGCACTGGAGGCCACGCGGCTGCGCAGCGAAGTAGAGTCGCTCCGCAGCGAGATGCAGCGGCGCGTCGGCTACCGCGACGTGGTCGCGGTGTCGAAGAAAATGTCCGAGCTGATGGGGTTCGTGCACAAGGTGGCGGCCAGCGAGGCTTCCACCATCCTGATCCAGGGCGAGAGCGGCACGGGAAAAGACCTGATCGCCAAAGCCATCCACTACCAGAGCTCGCGCCAGGACAAGGCCTTCGTCGCCATCAACTGCTCGGCCATCCCCGAGACCCTGATGGAAGCCGAGCTGTTCGGCCACGAGAAGGGCGCCTTCACCGACGCCAAGGCGATGAAGAAGGGCCTGTTTGAGATCGCCGACCGCGGCACCTTGTTCCTGGATGAGATCGGCGAGCTTTCGCCCTTTTTGCAGGCCAAGCTGTTGCGGGTGCTCGAAGACCAGGTGATCCGCCGCGTGGGCGGGGTGAAGGACATGCAGGCGGATGTGCGCGTGATTGCTGCCTCCAACCGCGACCTGGAGCGGGCCGTGCAGGAAGGCCGCTTCCGCCAGGACCTCTTCTACCGGCTGGCCATCATCAGCATTTACATCCCGCCCCTGCGCGAGCGCAAGGAAGACATTCTCCCGCTGGTGGAATTCTTCATCGAGCACTACAACACCAAGTTCCGCAAGTCCATTCGCGGCATCGCCGACGATACTCGCCGGCTGCTGCTCAACCACGACTGGCCGGGGAACGTGCGCGAGCTCAAGAACGCCATCGAGCGCGCCATGATCCTCGAGGACGAGCCGGTCTTGCGTCCCGCCTACTTGCCTTTCTCCGTGGCCCAGCAGCACGCGCACCTCACCGCCTTCGAGCACATGTCGCCCAGGGCTAGTTCCAGCGGCGCGCTGCCCAATGGCCGCAGCCTGCCGCGCCTCTTCATCCCAGAGGGCGGCACTTCGCTCGAGGAGGTGGAGCGCGCGCTGGTGGAGATGGCCTTGCGCCAGGCCAACGGCAACCAAACCCATGCCGCCAAGCTGCTCGACATCAGCCGCGATGCGCTGCGCTACAAAATGAAGAAGTTCGGCCTGATGCATGCCGAAGAGGAAGAGCAACCGGCATCCCAGCCGGAGCCGTAGCCTGCAAGCGTGAGAAGGGGCGAATGAATGTCGCCCGGCACGCCAGTGCCGGGAATCGGGCAGCCATCGCTATTCGAGTGGCCGGTCTTGAAGCATCTGCCGCAGTCGGGTACCCTTCCCAGGATCGCTCCAGACTTCAGATTGGGTCTCTTGAGGAAGGAACCCCCACCCCCCGCCCCGATTATTCTCTGCTCTGCCCCAGGGAGCTACATAAAGTGTGGACATCACAGAAAGTGTAGACATCACAGAAAGGTAACTGGATATGTTCAAATATGCCGACCTGCGAGGTAAGCCGATAGTCATTAAGTGTTCTGGTTTAGCCTTGCCCGTGGTCGCTGAAGTTGTTGAAGTCGAAGAAGAAGGTCTATGGCTCAAGGCAGACATCTTGGGCCTTCGCCAGAAGAAGAATGATGATTCTTGGCCAGAAGCATGGCCGGAAGACCTCAAGATGTTTCTTTCGGCTCGAATTGAGTCTCTGGTGTTTGTTCCACGGGAACAGATTAGTTACATCGTGAGCTAGCGCTCAAGCAAAAAGCAAATCCAAGGTGCTGCCCATTGCCTGCATGTTTCTCTGGGCATCGCTTTTGCATGGAACAGGCTCCCGCAGACCGCCAGCCCCACAGAGCGCACGACGATTCATCGGTGGTTGATGATGGCCAGGAGCACACGGCAGAAGTGAGAGTATCTGCAGGGTAATGACATTGCTGTTACCGGGCAAGGAACAACACACGCGAAAAGCGGCGGCGGTTCGGTCTGAGGTGAAAGGGCCGATTCGGTGCCATAAGTGCCAGTTGAAGTGCCGCGCCGCCGCCGAGTATTCAGCCGACACATGCGAGCCTAAACCACAAGACCTCTAGGAAACGGAGCCGCCTTGTCAGAGCGCAACGGTGATAAGTCGAGATTCGGACGAGAGCGCAAGCAGAAGGCCCTGCGGCGGAAACGCAACCGAGAGTTGCGGACAACACTTGGGCTCGTCAAACCGCCAGCAGCGAGTCACCCGAAATTGGGCGGCGCAGCGCGGCCGAGCGCGTAAGCGCGCACCAGAGATCCTGCCTATTTCCAAAGAAGGTAAAACGGCCACCTAGTACGGCTTGCTACGTTTGGCCAGGATTTCCAGCAGGAGCGGCGAATTCTTCTAGCTCTTGCCGGCCTTGGTCTCGGCAATCAGGCTTTGCACTTTCTGGACCTGGTCCGGCGGCAGGTTGGGATTGTTCTTTAGCAGCTTTTCCCACGCGGCCAGGGCGCCGGCGTTGTCTTTGTAGGCGTCACGCCGCACGATTCCCAGGTTGAACAGAGTGTTGGGATAGTTCGGGGAGACCTTCAGCACCTGGTTGAACTGCTCGATGGCCTTGTCGGGAAAGCCGGAGTAGAAGTAAGCCGTGCCCATGTCGGTGCGCACGTTGGGGTCGTCGGGACGGAGATCCAGCGCCTGCTGGTAGTAGCGGATGGCTTCCGACCAGAACTTGTGGTCGTAGTAGACGTTGCCCAGTTTGATCAATGTAGGCACATCCTTCGGATTCGCCTTGACCGCGTCCAGCAGAGGTTGCGCCTCCTGGTTGAGCGATGCCACCGACTGCATGGATTCGCTCGACGAAGGGCTGGGGGCGGCGGCCGCAGCCGGTGCGTTGGCCACCGGCGAAGACGATCCCCGGAAGAGCCAGCCCGCTATCAATCCGGCGAACAGGCACACCATCGCCAGCAGGTAAGCCTCACGGCTGCTCCAGGTCTTGGCGGAGGTCGGCGGTTGCATGGGCAAAATCGATGCTCCTTGAGAGGCCCATCTCATAATGAGCCAACGGCGTAAACCCTCAGATCCCTCAGGGGCTAAAGCCCGCGTTTTTCGTGGCCCTGTACGGCACGGCTCCGCACCCCAGCAAACCAAGATCGGGTTTGCTGGGGACCCCGCTGAAGCCGTGCCCTCCCGAAAAGCATTTATGAGATAGCTAGATAGCTTCTGAATCAGACTGCTCTTCGGCAGCGTTGCCGGTGCACGTTGTAGGCGGACAAAGTCGCCCGCCGGAAACACCGTATCTTATCGTGTTTGAGGGACTCGCGACGAGGCGTGACTGGCTGCGCAAGCTTCAGATGGCGGCGGCCCGCAGTTCCTCAGGAACCAGGTACACGGAGCTGCCCTTCACGCGGATGAGGCGGCGTCGCTTGAAGTCCGACAAAAGCCGGCTCACCGTCTCCCGCGAGGCGCCGATAATGCGCCCGATCTCCTCGTGGGTCATGTGGAAAGGCACGCAGACGCCTTCCTCCTCAGTCTTACCGTGCTCGTTCGCCCACTCCAGCAGCAGTTGCGCCAGCTTGGAGCGCGTGCTGGGTGCCAGCGCCAGCAACCGGGCCTGCTCCCAGGACTTGTGCAGTTCCATGCTCAAGTGCTCGGCAACGCGCAGGGCGACGTCCGGATGTGTGCGCAGAAAACGCTGGAACTTGCGCGCCGGAATGAAGGCCACCTGGGCCGGAGTGAGGGTTTCGGCCGTGGCGGCGTAGGACGAACCGGCAATCAGGCTGCTCAGGCCCAGCAACTCTCCCGCCTCAACCAGCCGGAGAATGATGGCTTCCCCCTGCTTGGAACCGGCGGTGAGCTTGGCTTCGCCGCTGCACAGCACAAACAGACCGCGTGGCATTTCGCCTTCGACGAACAGCACCGCACTCGCGGGGTAGAGCGCCGTCTGCCGGATCATGTTCAGCTCCCGCATGGTTTCCACCGACATGCGGCAGAACAGCGTCTTCTGACGGGCGCTGCAGTCCGCGCAGTTCTCCACCACCCGCAATCCGTAGGGAGCTGCCGAGTTCGCGACGGACAATGAGGCCTTACTGGTTGCGGTCTGCATCGCTACTTCCTCCGTCGAGGGGCCATCGCAGCACTCCATCGACCCGACCGGCTTCTTTGACCCATCGGTGGCTCCCCGCCCAATCCCTCAGAGTGTGGGGTCTCAAAGAACTGAGACTAGGAACCACCGTCAAGGCTTGCAGGCCCAACTCCGCCAGGAGCCGGCCTGACCACCTGTGCTGACTGCTAGTGTCGAATCTTTGCCGCAACCCGGGCTGTGATGCGCATCACGTTGTTCGGTGACAAGAGTCACGGCTCGCTCACGCCCGCAACGCGCCACCAGATCCCTCGCTGCGCTCGGGATTTCGGCTGCGGCTCAGGTTTTAGCCTGCCCTGAGTAGCTGAGCGAAGCGAAGCTGCCGAATGGGCCGCGGGAAGCGCCTCAAGATCCCTCGCTGCGCTCGGGATTTCGGCCCGCGGGCTCATGCTTCTCCTCGCTTCGCTCGGCTCCGCTCACGCCCGCAAAGCGCCTCAAGTTGCAATTCTTCCCTCGCCGGTCTATAACACTCCCTCCCGGAGGGCACATGAGAAAACTTACCTGGCTCTTTGTGTTCGCGAGCCTGTTGTGTTCCATCCTCTTCGCCCAGGAAAAGAACCCGGTCGCTGCTGCTATCCGCGAAGCCGAACAGGGACGCAGCAAAACGATAGTCGCGGCCGCCGAAGAGATGCCGGCCGACAAATACGGTTTCAAAGCCACGCCGGATCAGATGACATTTGGCCACCTAACTCTTCACATCGCCGAGGGAAACTATCTGTTTTGTTCGAAGATCGGCGGCGTCGCCGCGCCGCAACTCCCCAAGCTCAGCGAAACCGACCCCAAGGACAAGCTGGTGGCGCGCATGAAGTCTTCGTTCGATTTCTGCGCGACGGCGCTGGCCAAGCTCGACGACTCCAATCTGGGCGAGACGTTCACCTTGTTCGGAGAGCGGAAGGCGTCACGGGCGATGGCGATCCTGATGCTCGCCGGGAGCTGGGCTGACCATTATTCGCTGCAAGCCACCTACCTGCGGCTTAACGGACACTTGCCGCCCACGGCGAAAAAGTGAAGAGGGGCTGTTGGCTATTGGCCATTGGCCCGTAGCTCAAGAGCCAAAAGCTAACAGCCAAGAGCCAACAGCCGGTGTAGCAAATCACAAATCAATGAAGGCTCTCACCAGCGGCTCGTCCAGGGCGCGCGCTAGCTTCATCCCCAGCTTTTTGGAAATGCCCTGCATCTCATAGTTCTCCTCCAGGAAGCTTCCCAGCACGCGCGCGATCTTTTCCTGGCGGGCGATCTCCAGCATTCTGCGCAGCAGCTCCGTCCCCAGCCCCTGCCGTTGCCACTGATCACTGACCAGCACCGCGAATTCGGCTTCGTTGATGCCGTGCAGGCGGCTGAGCCGTCCCACGGCCAGCAGCTCCTGCGCCCCTGTCGCCGGATCGGTTCGTACCGCCACCAGCGCCATCTCGCGGTCATAATCGATGAAGCAAATGCGCATCAACCGGTAGTGCGCGATCCGCTGGCTGAGCTTCAGGGCGTTGAAATAGCGCAGGTAGACGCTGCGTTCCGAGAGCGTCTGGTGGAACTGCACCATCAGCGGCTCGTCCTCGGGGCGGATAGGACGGATGGTCACCCGCTCGCCGCTCTTCAGGGTCCAGTCCGCGACGTACTGCGCCGGATAGGGACGCACAGCGGAGTGCGGCAACAGGTCCTCGCTCATCTCCGGGCCGTGCACCACCACGCGCGCGTCCAGCGCCAGCAGACGTTCGGGCGACGCCAGCAGCGGGTTGACGTCGATCTCCTTGATCCAGTGTTGCTCCACCACCAGTTGGCTGAACCGCACCAGCAGCTCTTCCAAAGCGGCAAGGTTCACCGCCTTACGACCGCGCACACCTGTGAGCGCTTTGAAGATGCGGGTCTGCTCCATCATGCGGCGGGCGAGCGTGGTGTTGAGCGGTGGCAGCGCCAGCGCGCGGTCCTCGAACACTTCCACCAGTTGCCCGCCGGCGCCGAAAAGCAGCACCGGGCCGAACTGCGGATCGATGGAGCTGCCGAGGATGAGCTCGTAGCCTTCCAGCTTGACCATCGGCTGCACGGTCACCCCCTGGAAGTGCTCAGGCCCGGCCTTCTCGCTGACCGACGTCCGGATGGCATGCCAGGCGCGGCGCACCTCGCCCTCATGGTTCAGGTTCAACTGCACCCCGCCGACATCCGTCTTGTGGGTGATGGTTGCCGAGTGGAGCTTCAGGACCACCGGGTAGCCGATCCTTTCCGCCAGTTCGACAGCGGCGTCCTCGCTGGAGGCGATTTGCGTCTCGATGGTGGCAATGCCGTAAGCAGCCAGCAACTGCTTGGACTCGGCTTCCGTCAGCAGGGTCCTGCGGCGCCGGCGCGCGTCCTGGATGATCTTCTCGGCGGCCGCCCGGCCGGGAGCGCCTTCCGCGCCCGCCGAGAGCACCGGCGTCTCGTACAGCCCGCGCAGGTTATAACTGTAGCGCCACATGTAGTTGAACATGCGGATCGCGGTCTCGGGATAGGGGAAGCTGGGGATGTTGGCGCGGCTCAGGATGCTCTCGCCGAGAGTCGCGCTGGTGCCGCCCATCCAACTGGCGAGCAGGGGCTTGGACCAGGCAGTGGCACTGGACTTCAGCTTCTCCGCCGTTTCCCCGGGCTCGGCCATGCCCTGCGGCGCCAAAATCGCCAGCACGGCATCGCAGTTCGGGTCTTTGCCTACGGTTTCCACCGCTTTCACGTAGCGAGTCGCATCGGCGTCGCCGATGGTATCCACCGGGTTGGCATGGCTCCAGTGCGGCGACAAGAGCTGGTCCAGTGCCTCGATAGTCTCGGCGGAAAGCTCGGCCAGTTCGCC
>JAHFUA010000105.1 GCA_023265315.1 Acidobacteriota bacterium
GAGCAGCGTGCCGCCGCAGGTCTGCTCCACGTCGTCACGATGGGCGGCAATGGCGAGGATGTCGAGGTTCATTACGTGTGGCTCCGCTTCTGTCGAGAAACGAGAAACCAGAAACCAGAAACAAGAAGCTATTTTTTTCGTTCCACCAAGAACTGCGCCAGCGCCTTCAGCGCCTCGGCGCGCGGGCCGAACGAGTCCAGCGCGGCGCAGCCGGAATCCACCAGCTCGTCGGCCTTTCGGAGCGACTTTTCGATCCCGAACAGCGCCGGGTAGGTGGCTTTTTCGCTGGCCACATCTTTGCCCGCGGTCTTGCCGAGCTGTTCGGAGGACTGGGTGACGTCGAGCACATCGTCCGCGATCTGGAAGGCGACGCCCACGGCTCGCCCGAACTGCCGCAGCTTCTCGATCTCCGCTTCCGTGCCGCCGGCATAGATTCCACCGCTCACCGCGCTGGCGGTAATGAGCGCGGCAGTCTTCGAGCGATGGATGTACTCGAGGGTCGCAGCGTCGGCGCGGGTGTGCTCGGCCTCAAGGTCCATCACCTGTCCGCCGATCATGCCTTCGATCGTGCCGGTGGAGCGGGCGATCTCCTCGATGATGCGCACGCGCCGCTCAGCGGGGCAGCGCAGCCGCGCTAGTACTTCGTAGGCGCGCGTCTGCAACGCGTCGCCAGCGAGGATGGCCATGGCCTCGCCAAACGCCTTGTGGCAGGTGGGCTGGCCGCGGCGGAGGTCGTCGTTGTCGAGCGCCGGCAGGTCGTCGTGGATCAGGGAATAGGTGTGGAGCATTTCCAGCGCCGCGCCCAGCTCCTCGACGCCCTCTGGCAGCGCGCCGGCGATGAGCCGCGCGCCCTCCATCGCCAGGATGGGACGCAAGCGCTTGCCGCCGGCGAACACGCTGTGCCGCATCGCCCGGTGGATGATCGAAGGATAGTCGGTGGCGGGCGGCAGCAGCCGCTCCAGCGCGGCGTCAGCCAGGCGCCGTCCTTCTTCCAGTGTCTCGTTGAGCATGGACCGAGCAGTATAGCAAGCGAGTTGCTTGCGTTCACTCGCGGGCGTGAGCGCGGGTCATGGCCACATAAAGATGGTGCGCTTCGTGGATGAGGAAGAAGTCGAGCCACTGGGCGACGGTCATTGGCCCGAAGGCAGGGTGGATGCCGGTGCGTGAGCACTGCTCGGGCGAGAGGCCGGTGGTGAGCGCGATCATCTCCCGCCGCGCCACCCGGAGCTTGCGCAGGATTTCTTCTGTGCTCGCAGCGGAGACCGCCGGCCAGTCGGGATCTTTTTCCGCGCTGTAGCTGGGCAACTGCGGGCTGTCCTCGGCAAGGATGCGGCGGATGCGCCCCATGGTCGCGTGGTGGTGCTGCACCAGGTGCGCGAGGTTCTCGTGCGCCGACCATTTACCCGACTTCGGGCGCGTCTTCAGCGCCGCAGGCGTCGCGTTGCCCAGCACCAGCTTCAACGATTCAAGCTGGGATGCCAATCGCCCAGCCAGGGATTCAGGCAGAGCCATGCTTCCTACTTCGACGATTTGTTCACCGCCTGCTCCATCAGCTTGCCGAGGGCGGTGAACAGGTCGAGCGGCAGCGGGAAGACGATGGTGGTGTTCTTCTCCGCTCCGATCTCGGTCAGCGTCTGCAGATAGCGGAGCTGGATGGTCATGGGCTCGGTGGTCATCACGTGCGCGGCATCCGCCAGGCGCTGGGCGGCGGCGAATTCGCCTTCGGCGTGAATGATCTTCGATCGCTTCTCGCGCTCCGCCTCCGCCTGCTTGGCCATGGCGCGCAGCATGGACTCGGGAAGGTCCACCTGCTTCACTTCCACGTTGACCACCTTCACCCCCCAGGGCGCGGTGTGCTGGTCAAGGATGGACTGGATGCGCGTGTTCAGCTTGTCGCGGTGCGAGAGCAGCTCATCGAGCTCCACCTCGCCCAGCACCGAGCGCAGCGTGGTCTGCGCGAACTGCGAAGTCTGGTAGAGGTAATTGGTGACTTCGACCACCGCTTTGTTGGAGTCGATGACGCGCAGGAAGATGACCGCGTTCACCTTCAGCGTGACGTTGTCGCGGGTGATGATGTCCTGCGGCGGCACTTCCAGGGCGTCCTGGCGCAGCGAGATGCGCACCATACGGTCCACCGGGGCGAACACCAGGATCACGCCCGGCCCTTTGGCGGTGGCGAGCAGGCGGCCGAGGCGGAAGATCACGCCGCGCTCGTACTCGGCCAGAATCTTGATGGAGCTCAACAGGTAGAGAACGACGATGACGATGACGACGACAAGTCCATACCCTTCAGGCATGGGAACCTCCAGAGGAGCAGGATGATTGTATCAAGGCAGGGAGTAAGAAGGAGGGAGTAGGGAGCAGGGAGTAGCAACTATTTGACGGGCTCGACTTCCAGCCGCAGGCCGTCAACGCGCTTCACCAGAACCCGCGCGCCGGGGGCGACATTCACGGAGGACACGGCGTCCCACAGTTCTCCGTGCACGAACACCTTGCCTTCGGGCTGGAGCACGGTGCGGGCTACGCCGACCTCGCCGATCAGGCCCTGCTCACCGGTAACCACCTTGCCGCGCCGCGCTTTGATCACCAGGCCGACGAGGAAGACGGTGATCAAGCCGATGGGCACGCTCACCGCCAGAGCGGTCAGCAGGTGCACGCGCATCTCCGGAATCGGCGCATCCACGAGCAAGAGCGCGCCCAGGATCATGAGCACGATGCCGCCTACGGTCAGCACACCGTGGGTGGCGAACTTGGCATCGAGGATGAACATCACGAACGCTGCCACGATGAGAATGAGCGCGGCATACCGCGTGGGCAGGATGTTGAAGGCGAAGATGGCGAGCAGGATGAAGATGAATCCCACCACGCCCGGCAGGATCACCCCGGGATGATTGAACTCGACGTAAAGCGCCAGCATCCCGATGGCAAACAGGATGAAGGCCACGTTGGGATCCATGATGAAGTCGAGGATCTTCTGCTTTAGCGACATCTCGAGCGACTGCACCCGCTGGTTGGCCAGGTGCAGCACGGTGGTGGAGCCGTTGAAGCGCGTCACCTTGCGGCCGTCGAGCTGTTTGAGGAGGTCGGGAACGTCGGGAGCAACGACGTCAATAAGGTGCTCCTTGAGCGCTTCCTGATCGGTGAAGCTCTTGGACTGCCGCACTGCCGATTCCGCCAGCTCCACGTTGCGCCCGCGCTTGGAGACGAACGACCGCATGAAGGCGGCGGCATCGTTCTCCAGCTTCTCCTTCATCACCGGGTCCATCTTCTCGCCGCCGAAGACCACCGGATGCGCGGCGCCGGTGTTGGTGCCTGGGGCCATGGCGGCGACGTCCGCCGATTCTAGGATGTAGAAGCCCGCCGAAGCCGCGCGCGCCCCGCTGGGCGCAACATACACAATCACCGGCACGGGGGAGGCCAGGATCTTCTGAATGATGGAGCGTGTGGAATCCACCAGGCCGCCGGGCGTGGAGAGCTCGATGAGCACGGCTTCGTCGTGCTCGCGCGCCGCCAGGTCGAGAGTGCGCCCGATGAATTCATCGGAGATGGGATGGATGGTGTCGTGGACGACGATCTTCAGCACATCCGCGCGCGCCAGCGCCGGGGCCAGCAGGAGCGCGGCAACGAGCAAAACGGCGGTTTTGAGGATTGCTCTCATTGCGGTGCCAGCGTGTGCGACTTGTCGGCGAGCCGGGCGGCGATATCGCGCTTCAGCGCCACTGCGGCAGCGTTCGCGGGCTCAAGCTCGAGGGCGCGTTCCACGTCGTCGCCCGCGGCCGCACTATTATTGTCCCTCAGATCGAGCTGCGCGAGAAGCAGATAGGCCTCGGCGGAGGCCTGAAGGTGGAGCGCGGTGCGAGCTTCGGCCCGCGCCTCGGAAGGCTTGTCGGCGGCCAGGATCCTGGCCATCCCAAGGTGCGCCGCCGCATTCGAGGGGTCGAGGGTCACTGCCTCGTGGAACTGCTTCTCGGCTTCGCCCATAAACCCTTGATTCAGCAGTGCGCGCCCGCGTTCCACGTGGAACACTGCATGCTCGCGTGGCGGCTTGTCCGCCAGTTTCATCTCGCTCAGATTCTCCAACTCGAAGGCGAGCTGGCGGAACAACGCTTCATCGTAGTTGCGCTTGATGCGTTCCAGCGGCAGCTTCACTTCCGCCGGCTTGATGGTGGGAGTGGTGGTGGCCGTTCCGGTCATGACCGGCGGACGGCTAAGCGCATCCAGCAGCGTCTTGGCTTCGCCGTCCAACGGCCGCAGTGCCAGCAGCTCGCGCAACTGGCGGGCCGCACCGGCCGAGTCTCCGTTGCGTGCCAGGGCGATGGCCAGGTTGAAGCGGTAGTCGGGGTCTCTGGGATCGGCCTCGACCGCGCGCTCGAAGTACTCGCTTGCGGACTTCTGCCCGCGCCGCCCCGCGACCACACCCAGATTGTTGTACACCTCGGTGAGCGGCAGGCGCGAAGCCACGAAGTCAAATGCGTTCTGCGCTTTTTCGTACTGGCTCAAGTAATAGTTGGAGATGCCGAGATAGAAACTGGCTTCGCGAGCCAGCGGGTCGCTTTTGGGGATGCGCTCCAGCCAGCCCTCGGCGGCCGCGTAGTCGCGCCCTTCGTAGCAGGCCTTGCCCAACTGGAAGATGGCCTGGGTGTAGGCCGGGTTCAGGCGCACGGCTTCGCGGAAGCGCGCGATCTGCTCCTGGCGCGACGTGGCCACCAGACCGCGAATGTAGTTCTCGAAGGCATCTAGGCGCGGCGCCGGCTGCGCGGAGAGGAACTCGCTGCGCGAGGTGGCTAGATTGGGCGCGAGGATATGCATCAGGTTCAACGCCAGCAGGGTCTCCACCTGGATCAGCGAGGGCAGTGAACCGGAGGCGATCACGAGCTGCGACAGGTGAAGACCCTCCATGTCGAGCACCTGCGCGCGCGCGGAGAAGCTCTGCCCATCGTAGGCATAGCTGCCGAGGATGATGTAGTCCACGTCCATCGCCTGCGCAATCTCGTACGCGGTGGCGCGCGAGGGACGCAGGTTGGCGGGCAGCCCCAGACGGTCGAAGGCGTGCAGCCGCTCCTGGCGGTCGATGACGAAGAAGCCGGTGAGGCGCGGGCCCAGGACCTCGGGGAAGGATTCTCCGATCCAATCCAGGCCCGGGACCTTGGAGTTGTTCTGGAAGGGCAGCACCAGCAGGGTCTTGCCCGGCAGAGGTGTGCGCTGGGCGAACGCCGAAGCGCAGAGTCCAACCAGGAGTGTGATGACCAGGGTCCGTTTCAACGTAAGAAGATTATAGCGGAGGGGCTGGGCGCTCTCGCCAGGCCTTGTCCCATTTGGGATTGTTCCACATCGGCTTCCACCATGCCGCCAGAGCCTACGGCGTCCCGTACAGGCGATGATAGATGCCGGCATTGCGCAAGATCGCCTGCACGTACTCGCGGGTCTCGGTGAAGGGGATAGACTCGACGAACTCGGCGGGCTCGCGGAAGTTCCCCGCCGAGCGCCACTCTTCCACGCGGTCGGCTCCAGCGTTGTAGGCCGCCAGCGCCGCTTCCAGGTTGCCCTCGAACTTCTGCACCAGTTGCCGGAAATAACGCGTGCCCAGTTGCAGGTTGACCCCGGGTTCGGCCAGCATGCCGACGGAATACCTCCTGACTTTCAGCTCGTGCGCCATGCGCCTGCCGGTCACCGGCAGCAGTTGCATCAGGCCGATGGCGTCGGCGCGCGAGACGGCCGCGGGATTGAACTCCGATTCCTGCCGGATTAGCGCGGCTACCAGATAGGGGTCGAGCTGGTTCTCCATGGCGTACTTCTTGACGGCGCTCCACCACGGCCGCGGGAACAGCGCTTCCCACAGCGGCCGCGGCAGTTGCTCGATCTCGAGGCCGAAGTAGCCGGGCACGGCGCGCTTCAGGGTTTGCAAGGCGCGATCGTAGCGGTCCTGCTCCTGATAGAGATGCGCCATCTGCGCCAGAGCCCAGGGCCCGTCGCCGTTGCTATTGGCCGCTTGCAGTTCGCGCAGGGCCATCTCGTAAAGCGCGCCGTTTTCCAGCAGCAGGCTCTTCTGCGCGCGCAAGTCGTCGGCCGGCAGCTGGGCCGTGGCCAGGCCCGCCAGCGGCCGCAGCGCGGGAATGTGATCGAGCCAGGGATCGGCCACGGGATCGGTCCGGGGCGGCAGCGTGCGCAGCCGGGTGCGCGCTAGATCGGCGTAGTAGTAATAGCGGAAGCGGTCCAGAATCTTCTGATAATAGGCGCGGGCACCAGCATAATCGTGCTCGTCTTCGGCGATTCGTCCGCGCCAGTAAAGCGAGGGCACCACCTGGTTCGAGCTGGGATAAAGCTCCACCTGTTTCTCGAAAAGCCGCTTGGCCTCATCGTTTCTGCCCAGGCGGAACTTCAGCCAGGCCGCCTTCCAGTGGGCATAGGCGGCATACTTGCCTTCGGGGAAGCGCTGCGCCATCTCGCCATAGAGGGCGGCAGCGCGCTCGTAGTCCGGCCGCAACAGGTACATGTTGGCGGCCGAGAACAGCGATTCCTCAAACCACGGACTGCGCGGATAGCTGCCACGCAGGCTGGAAAGCGTTGGTTCGACGCGATCCGGGTCGGGGCGCTCCATCTCGAGCAGCAGGTACTGACGCTGGGCATCGGGTTCACCGGTCATGGGCGGCAGCTTGGCCAGCGTCTGTTGCGTCTCATAGGTGCGCCCGCCCCGATACAGGGCCGAGGCCAGCGCTACCTGCATCGCCGCGGATTCCTCCGCCGGCGCTTGCCGCACCAGCGCCCGGTATTCGACGATGGCGTCGGTGAAGCGGCGCGAGCGGGCCAGCAGCTCGGCGCGCGTCTTCTGCTCCTGGAACGTTACCGCAGGCACGCCCGGCACGCCGGCCAGTAGCTTCAGCAGCAGCTCGGCATCGGCGGCCTCGGCGGCCAGGGGCATGGTGTAGTAGATACGCCGCAGCGTCAGTGCCGCTCTCACCGGCTGTCCGGCGGCGGAGTAGGCGCTGCCCAGCGCCAGTTCCAGATCGGCGCGCGTGGGGGTACGGTGCGCCTCGAGCCGAGTGATGGCTTGCTGCTCCTGCCCGGCCGAGACCAGCGCGTTGGCGTATGCGACCAGCGCGTCGCGCTCCAGCAGGGAGTCGGGATACTTGGTTTGGAAGCCTTGCAGAGTCGCCGCGGCGTGCGTGAAGTCTCCCGTGCCGGCGTAGGCGGAGGCGAGATAGTAGTCGACGTAGTCGCCCAGCTCACCGGCGTGAGCGCGTGCGTTCTGGAGCGGCTCGATGGCGGCGGGATACTGCTTGTCGAGCACGCGCGCGTATCCGGCGACCAGCCAGGCCAGCGCACCGGCGTCATCGTTGTGCGCCCGCGCGTACCTTTCCACCCCGGCATAGGCGGCCGGGCTGCGGTCCTGCAACAGTTGCCGCGCCATCGGCTTCAGATTGGCCGAGGCCACGAAGGCGCGCTTCACCCGCCGCACGCGGAGGGGGGTGACGTGCTTCTTCTTCGCCGTTGTCTTTTTCTTGGGCGTGCTGGTCTTCTTCTTCGCGCTGGAACCTTGCGGCGACGCCGGCGACCCGGACTGCGGCGCACCCACCGCGCGTGTCGCCAGCCCGGCGACGACGAGGGTGAGAATAAAAACGCGACTGCGCACGGCCAGCATCAACCCGGGAAATTCGCTCCTAGCAAAGACGCGTCATTGTCCGCCAGGATGCGGACCAGTTCCTTGGTGAAGTAGTCGACGGAGGCAGCGGGGGAGCTGCCGTAACGCTTGTCGTAGGAGGCGCGGCTCTTGTCGATATCGTCTTTGAGCCGGTTGTAAAGGTCCTTGCTGGCACGCCCTTCCGCCACCTTGGCCTGGTTGTACAGCTTGATCTCATCCACCAGCAGCCGGGCAAAGCGCTGGGCGCGCAGGTGGATGTCGCGCTCCTCCGGGGTCCACTCCGACTCCGGCGTGGCCACCGCGACTGCGGTCCTGGCGCCGGGCGCAGCCTCGGGTGAGCTGGAGGTGACCCTGGCAGGCGCTCGCTCCGGTGCCGACGCCCCCGCTGGCTCCTGCGCGGGGGCTCCGCTCATGGCCTTGCGCAGCGCCAGCACTTCCAGCCACATGCCGGCGGAGCGCATCAGCAGCTTCAGCGCGGCGACGTCGAGCTTGCCGCCCTCCAGTCCGCAATCGGCGTACACAAGGGCCGAAACCTTATCGCGCAGCACCAGCGGCAACAGGATGGCGTTGCCTCCGGCGGCATGCCCGACCCTGGCCAGGAACGCAGGATCGAAATCCAAACCCGCAGCCACTGGGACACGTTCCTGCACCACCCGCGCCACCACGGCGTCGGCCAGGTTGAGGTTGAAGTTGCGCAGACCATTGTCGTCGGGGAAGCCGCGCGCCTGCCAAACCGTGGCGGCCTCACCGCGCACCACGAACAGGGCCACGCGCCCGCTGAAGCGCGCCGCGAAATCCAGCAGCACGTTCAGGATATTGGCCTGCGAGGTAACGTCCTGCAGCGCCGCCATGGCGGCTTCCAGCACCGTCGCCGCCGCCCCGCCCTCGCCGGTGGCTGCGGCCGGCAACTCCGCCATCACCCGCCGCACCATCTCCTGGCGTATCTCCGGCAAGTGCCGCGACAGCACCTCGGATACGATCCGTTCGGCGATGAATTCGATCTGTTTGGAATCCGGCATCAAAACTGAGAGGTATGCGCTCGCTATTGTTCGGCAGCTCTCTAGGAATTATAGAGCTAAATCCCTTCCTGCCCAACCCGGGGCACCCAGGCGTTTAACGCTGCGCCCCGACGGCGGGACGTCATTTTTTCCCGCCAACGAAAGCCCGGGGCGCCCGTCCAAAAGGATATCGGTTTGCGTACATAAAGGTGTGAGGGGACGCGGACTCGCGGAGCACCCTGGAAACAGCTACAATGTAGAATTCGACTCCGCGAATTTGTGCATCCTGAGACCATGGCTATCATCGAAACAAAGGTAAAGGACGCAGTGACCGACGAACTGGCGCTGGTACAGGCCGCCAAGCGCGGCGATGTAACAGCGTTCGAAGAGCTGGTCAAGCGGTACGACCGGAACATCTTCCGCATCGCGCACCATATCACGCAGAACCGCGAGGATGCGGAAGACGTCGTGCAGGATGCGTTCCTGAAGGCGTACGAAAACCTGGAGCAGTTCCAGGGGAACTCGAAGTTCTATACCTGGCTGGTTCGGATCGCGGTGAACGAGTCGCTGATGAAGTTGCGGCGCCGCCGCTCCGACCGGACGGTTTCGCTGGACGAGGACATCGAAACGGAAGAGGACACCATGCCGCGCGAAGTCGCGGACTGGAGTCCCAATGCGGAGCAGCTCTACAAGCAGGGCGAGCTGAAAGACATCCTGCGCAAGACCATCCAGGGGTTGCCCGCCAGTTTCCGCACAGTCTTCGTGCTGCGGGACGTGGAGGGCCTCTCCACCGAAGAGACGGCGGAGGCCTTGGGCCTGAGTATCCCCGCGGTGAAGTCCAGGCTGCTGCGGGCGCGCCTGCAGTTGCGGGAACGGCTGAACAAGTACTTCAGGAAACCCAGGGCGGAGAAGGCAAAAAGTGACGTGCGCGGACTTCCTTAAAGAACTGACCGACTATCTGGACGCCACCATCGACGCCAGCACACGCGCGGAATTGGAAGATCATCTCGCCTGGTGCCACAACTGCTACGTCATCTGCAACACCACCAAGAAGACCATTGAGATCTACCGCGATTCCCAGTTATACGAACTCCCGGAAGAACTCCGCAGCAAGCTCGAAGTCGCCATCCTCAGTAAATGCACCAGCCGGAAAAGGCGCTCCACCACCTAAGCGGCTCATGTAGGTAACCGGCTGCGTCTCAAGCAAGGCAACAACATCCGCCTGCAAAATCATGCAGCAACGTAACATGCGCGTCTGTTGAGCCAACAGTCCCAAATTCGGACCGAGACTGCGTTTTTTCACCAAGTGTAAACAAAAATTATTTGGGAAACTGACGGCTGTGGGGTTACAAAGGAGGGCGCAAACGTCGAACCTTTTCCCGTGTTCCGGAATCTAAACATGGGGATCACTTGGTCGGTTCCTCCAAGACGAGGCCCATGGAGTTGGCCCACACAAGGGGTGTGTAGATGCTTGCGAATGTGGTAGACGCGTTGTTCGGTTGCTGGCACAGAAACTACACTTTCCCCAGGAGCATTCGGCGGGGTGAACGTTCCACCGTGTCATCGGTGACGGGAACCTACGTGGTCTGCCTGGATTGTGGCAAAGAGCTGCCCTACGACTGGAACTCGATGAAGGTGGTTTCCGTGCCGCAGGAGCCCTCCGGCAGGCTTGTGAAACCGGTGGAGTCGTACGTGGGGAAATGAGCGCCGGACAGGGTTCGCAAGGCGTGAGCCTAGGAGACGCTTTTTTCTTTCCCTACCGCACCCGGCTGATTCATATTCATAATGTCCCCTCCGGGGCGGCCGTAACTGCCCGTAATCCCAAGCTTCCCACGAGCTGGGTCAGAAGAAAAACGCCGGCATTGCGCCGGCGTTTCGCATTCAAAGTTATGACCCAGGGTTACTGGTCGCGCCGCTTCAGCGTTGGACGGTCGTCGTCCTGCTTGCTGGAGTCGGTGCTGTCCCCGCTGCCGGAGTCCTTGGGGCGATTGTCGCCCGCAGTGCGGCGCAGCGTCGGACGGCTCCTGTCCTTGTCGTCAGTCAGCTTGCGTCGGTTCTCAAGGGCCGCCAGCCGCGCTTTCACTCGCTGGAACTCCGAGGTGTCCACAACATACTCCGGCCGCGACGGCAGGATCCGGTTGATCTCTTCCTGGCTCTTGGCGATGCGCTCCGGGGTCTGCGGGTGAGTGGCGAAGGCCTTGGCCAGCGAGCCCGGCTTTTTCTTTTCTTTAGCCTGCACCTTTTCGAAGAAGGCGATGAACGATTCCGGATCGTACCCGGTCTTGTACATGTACTCCAGGCCCAGGTAGTCGGCCTCGGCTTCGAAGCCGCGCGAGAAGGAGAGGAAGGTCAGGGGCAAAGCCAGCCCGGCCGCCGAGCTGATAGCGTAGCCGATGCCGCCGCCCATGAAAATCAGGGGGATGGAAGCGAAGCTCGCCAGTTGCGCGCGCGTCATCTGGCGGGTGGCATGGCGCGCGGCCACGTGCGCGATCTCATGCGCCATCACTCCCGCCATCTCCGACTCGTTGTCCGCCGCCAGCACCAGCCCCGAGTTCACGTAGAAGAAGCCGCCCGGCAGCGCGAAGGCGTTGATCTCGTCGGAATCGATCACCTTGATGGTGAACGGCACCTTGGCGTCGGAGTTGCGCACCAGGTTCTGCCCGATGCGGTTCACGTATTCATTCACCACCGGGTCCTGCACCAGCCGCACGCTCTGCTCCACCTGCATGGCGTATTCCTTGCCCATGCGAATCTCTTTTTCCAGCGAGTACCAGTTGCCCAGCCCCTTGCCGCCCATGTTGCGGTTGCCGATGGAGTTGACGTCCTCCTTGCTGCCCGGCTTGATGTTTCTGTCCTTGTCGAAGGTCGCGGGATCCTGGGCAGCAGGCGGCGGATTATCGGCGACAGCGGGTGGGGCGCTCGCGTTCTGGCTTGCCGCCGGCGAGTTTGATTCAACGCCGGCAGGCGCAGTCGTGTCGGGCGCTGGGGCTTTCTGTGTGTCCTGCGCCAGCGCGAATGGGGTCAGACACAACAGCAGGGTGAGTGCTGGGAAAATGGCGCGGACCTTCATGAGGCTCCCTCGCAAACGCTTCCTGGTGGGTGGGACTGCTCCATTATACTACTGGTTAACATCCGGCTGCCTGGACTTGGATCGTCTACCCGCCTGATTAGACGCAAAAAAACCTTGTCAGGTTACCCAGAGATTTCGCCCTCCCCGGCGTATCCATCGGGACTCACAACGGTCTGCCCGGCGCGACCTGGGCGCGGCTCTTCGGGTTGGAGTGGCGCTGGATCCTGACGATCTCCACCCGGCTGGCGCGCCATTCCCCGGCCCCGTCCTGCTCGGCTGTGACCCGCACCTCCGCGCCCTGCACCAGGTCCAGCGCCGGGTCCGCGGCGCGCTCGGCGGCCGGCACCGAGGCGGCATACACCACTCGCGCCCGCGAGACTCCCACCTTGCGCAGCATGCCGTTGCGGCCTTGCACGTAGATCCAGCCGGGGGCTGCGCTTTGATCCTGATAGACCCGGCCCTGGAAGATGCCGGGAGTGCCGGCGAAAGCGGCGAAGCTCAGCCCCAAGGTCAGCGAAACCGCGGCCAGCGTGCGTAGCGCCATCGTGATCGTATGATGCC
>JAHFUA010000106.1:0-11386 GCA_023265315.1 Acidobacteriota bacterium
CGTTGGTATCGGCTTTCCCAGCAGGGTTTCGACGCCATGCTGGGACTCTACGTGCGCACTCTGAAGCCGGTGCTGCGCCACCGCCTGGCTACCATGCTGGTGCTGCTCGCACTGGTTGCCGGCACGGGATATCTGTTCACGGTGATTCCCGGGGGCTTCCTGCCCAGCGAGGACACCGGCTCGGTGTTCATGTTCACCGAGGCCCAGCAGGGCATCTCGTTCGAGTCCATGAAGGCGCACCAGAAAGAGATAGCCAAGATCGTCATGAGCAGTCCCTACGTGGACAACATCATGTCCAGCGTGGGCGCCAGCGGGCCGAATGCGACCCTGAACACCGGCCGCATCTTCATGCGCCTGAAACCGCGCAAAACCCGTCCGCACGTGGACGAGGTCATCCAGCGGTTACGTCCCAAGCTGGCGGTCGTCCCCGGCATACGGGCCTTCATGCAGAACTTGCCTCCCATCCGCATTGGAGGCCAGCTCACCAAATCGCTCTACCAGTTCACGCTGCAAAGCCCGGACACCGGCGAACTCTACAAGTACGCGCCGCAACTGGAAGCCAGGCTCAAGGGGTTGAAAGAGCTGCAGGACGTCACCAGCGATCTGCAGATCGCCAATCCGCAGGTGAACGTGGAAATCGACCGCGACAAGGCGGCCACGCTGGGCGTGACCGCGCAGCAGGTGGAGGACGCGCTTTACACCGCTTACGGCATGCGCCAGATTTCCACCATCTATGCGCCCAACAACGAATACCGGGTGATTATGGAGTTGCTGCCGGAGTACCAACTCGATCCCACGGCACTCTCCCTGCTCTACATCCGCTCCAGCACTGGCAGCCTGGTGCCGCTCAACGCTGTGGCCACGCTGACCCGGAACCTGGGACCGATGACCATCAATCACCTGGGCCAGTTGCCGTCCGTGACTATCTCCTTCAACCTGGCGCCGGGCATAGCGCTGGGACAGGCGGTGGATGCCGTGGGCAAGGTTGGCCGGCAGGTGCTGCCTTCCACCATCACCACCAGCTTCCAGGGGACGGCGCAGGCGTTCCAGTCGTCATTCCGGGGCCTGGGTGTGCTGCTCATCATGGCCATCCTGGTGATCTACATCGTGCTGGGGATTCTGTACGAGAGCTTCATCCACCCCATCACCATCCTTTCCGGCCTGCCCGCGGCGGGATTCGGCGCGCTGCTCACCTTGTGGATCTTCCGCCAGCCCTTCTGGCCGCTGGAGTGGCGGGTGACTGACCTGAACCTCTACGGCTTCGTGGGGTTGATCATGCTGGTTGGCATCGTGAAGAAGAACGCCATCATGATGATCGATTTCGCGCTCGAGGCGCAGCGCAAGGAAGGCAAGAGCCCCACCGACGCCATCTATGAGGGCGCCATCATCCGTTTCCGGCCCATCATGATGACCACCATGGCCGCCCTGATGGGCACCTTGCCCATCGCGCTCGGCTTCGGCGCCGGCGCCGAGTCGCGGCGTCCACTGGGACTGGCGGTGGTGGGCGGGCTGATCGTCTCGCAGTTGCTCACACTCTACATCACCCCTGTCTTCTACACCTACATGGAAGGGCTGCAGCGCTGGCTGGGACGCCTCCGCCGCAAGAAGAAAGTCACGGTCGAGGAACTGCCCGTGGGCGAGCCGGAACTGGTGGATAGCCAGGATTAACCCCGCACATCAAGGCGACACCAGCGTGTTTCTTGCTCCTAGCCCTGTATGTCCGTTCGGCCAATATCTCTGGGTTACTGCTGTAATTTGACGCCCCTCCCGCGTCGCGGCAAACTTTCACCATGGTGAACTCCCCCGATCGCAACGGTTTGATCGCACTATCCCTCGGCACAATCTTTCTGCTGGCCAGCAATGTAGTGGGGCACGGCGTCGGCATCGGGCCCGACCCGCGTGGCGCCCTGCTGCTGGCCGCTGCCGGGTTGCTTTTTTTCGTTCTCGCCGATCATCGCATAGAGCGGTGGCGCGGGAAGTTTGTTCGCGTGCTGCAGCTGGTGCTGGCGCTGGGTACATTCTCTGTCGTCGCGGCACTGGTAGTCGGCGCCCTGCGCGAGTTTCATCAGGTGGCGTCCCAGGATTGGGGTGCGATCCCGCCTCCGCAACTGATTTTTGCGACTACCTACACGCTGGCATCGCTGGCGGCGCTGCTGGGAATCAGCATCAACGCGCGGCGGCACCGCTCCATGTCGACGGCGGAATTGCCTCTCGCAGCGGATTAAAAACGCCAACAACGTATCGCGTAGTTTGGGGGTGGGCCATCTGCCCATTCCGTCGCGCTTCTCCCGCCTGGTCTGCTCGTGGACCGCAGCACTGCGACAAGACTTGACACTCCGGCCTGGAGAGCGCATGTTGTGCAGAACCGGGGGTCGCTCTGCCAGCCTTCTTAGGCCAGCACGTCTGCTAGGAGGTCCGCCATGATTTCAGAAAGCGCTCTGCACGAGTTCCGCACGTCGCTGCGGGGACAATTGCTGCTTCCCGACCAGCCGGGCTACGACGAAGCACGCAAGATCCACAATGCGATGATTGACCGGCGTCCTGCAATGATCTTGCGATGTGCCGGCGTGGCCGACGTGATCACAGCCGTCAAATTTTCCCGGAGCCACGGTGTGGTCGTGTCGGTCCGCGGGGCGGGCCACAATGTGGCGGGCACCAGTTTGTGCGACGCGGGTATGGTCATTGACCTGTCAGCGATGAAAGGGATTCGCGTGAATCCTGTGACCGGCACGGCCCGCGTGGAACCGGGCGTCACCTGGGCCGAACTAGGCCACGAACTGCAAGCGTTCGGCCTCGCCGCCACCGGCGGCTATGTTGGTACCACAGGGGTGGCGGGCCTCACGCTGGGCGGCGGGCTGGGTTGGATGGTTCGAAAGCACGGCCTCGCTCTGGACAATCTACTTTCCGCGGATGTTGTCACCGCCGAAGGTCAGCTCCTTACTGTTAGTTCGACCGAACACCCGGATCTATTCTGGGGTATTCGCGGCGGCGGCGGAAACTTCGGCATCGTCACTTCCTTTGAGTTCAAAGTTCACCCTGCGGGAACGGTGTTTGCCGGGCTCGTGTTGCACCCGGCATCCAAGGGGAGCGAGCCGTTGCGGTTCTGGCGCGAGTATGAAGCGACGGCGCCGGAAGAGATGACCAATAGCGCGCTAGTGTTTACGGCACCGCCGGAACTGCCCGTCCCCGACGTGCTGCGCCGGGAGCCGATTGTGGGAATCGGAGGCGTCTACGTAGGACCGCTGGAAGTCGGCGAACGTGTGCTTCGGCCTCTCCGCGAGTTCGGTCCCCCGGCTGCGGACATTTACCAGCCAATGCCCTACAGTGCGGCTCAGACTATGGCCGATTTCCTTTGGCCGAAGGGAATTTACAACTACTGGAAGTCGAGCTATCTAAAGTCGCTCAGTGACGGTGCCATCGACACGATCCTCGATTTCTACTCCAAAGCGCCGTCACCACGAACCGTTGTGGTGCTGGAGCACAACGGCGATGGCGCCATGAGCCGCGTCGCGGACGACGCAACCGCCTTCGGACATCGGAACTGGCCTTACAACTTCCTGGTCACGACGATGTGGACCGATGCCGCAGAAACCGATGCCAACATCCGCTGGACCCGTGCGTTCTGGGAGGCCATGCGGCCTTTCCTGGCGGAAGCCGCGTATGTCAACTATCTGGGCGAGGTTGACGAAGCAGGCATTCGGTCAGCCTACGGCAAGAAATATGAAAGACTGGCAGCACTGAAACAGAAATACGATCCGACAAACTTCTTCTGCATGAACCAAAACATCAGGCCCACTCGAACAACCCCGGCAGCAATGACTGCTTAGCGCAAGAGTGCTGACCAGCCGTTCCCCCGGCAGTCCCCTCGCTATACATCTTCGTTCAGCCGGCGTTTGAGGTAGGCCCCCAGGTCCGGACCTGCGGGGTTGGCCAGCACGGTATCCACCCACGCTTGCCGTTCGAAGCACAGCACGCGCAAGTCCCAGACGGTGGAAGCCAGCCCGGCGGGGGTCACGTATTGCAGGTGGTGGGGATCGTCGGCAGGCGAGAGGTAAACCTGGTGATAGAGTTCGTTGTCGTCGGCCCACCAGTCGAGGAAGACGAAGTTTGCGCCCGGTCCTTCGTGCACGCCCATGAATCCCACGCCGTAGTGGCGGCGGCCGGGAGCCAGCGGCTGTCGCAACCAGCGCAGGGCCGCCTCCTTGGCAGCGGCCAGCAGCTCCGGGCGCAGCGAACCTCCCGCCAGCGTGATGGCATATACCTTGATCCGCCAGCCGGCTTCCTCCCATAACTCCAGGAAGCGGATAGGACGCCTGTAGTAGCGCTCCAGAAGCTCGGTCATCGGCGCCCATCATACACACCAGCCGCCAGAGCCGGACAACCATCTGGCAGCAACTTCCGGCGCTTCCGGATTGCTGACTGACCACCTATCTTCATCACCCGCCGAAGTGACGCCCCTCACTGCCGCCTGCCAAGCCCAAGGAGGAACATAGATCAGTCCGATTTCAGCCGTTCCAAGGAGGCGTTTCATGAAGCGCGTCCTTATTCTCGGCGCTGCCGGCAGGGACTTCCACAACTTCAACGTGGTTTTTCGGCATAACCGCGACTATCAAGTGGTCGCCTTCACCGCCACTCAGATTCCCAACATCGCCCACCGCAGATACCCGCCCGAGCTGGCGGGAGCAGAGTACCCCGATGGCATTCCTGTCCTCGATGAGCAGGAGATGGAAAGAATCATCCGCGAGCGCGAGGTTGATGTCGTGGTGTTCTCCTACAGCGACATTGCGCACGTGAACCTGATGCACCTGGCCTCACGCGCGGTAGCTGCCGGCGCGGATTTTTGGCTGCTGGGCGCCGCTCACACCCAGCTGGCGGCGCGCGTGCCGGTGATCTCGGTGTGTGCCGTGCGCACCGGCTGCGGCAAGAGCCCAGTGTCGCGCCGGGTCATCGCGGAGTTGCGGGGGCTGGGCTGGAAGCCGGTCGTGGTACGTCATCCCATGCCCTATGGCGACCTCGCCTCCGAGGCTGTTCAGCGCTTCGGCGCCATGAGCGACCTCGAACGGCACAAGTGCACCATCGAGGAACGCGAGGAATACGAGCCACACCTCGCCGAGGGCACCACCGTCTATGCCGGCGTGGACTACGAGGGTATCCTGCGCGAAGCCGAGCGCGAAGGCGACGTCATCCTGTGGGACGGCGGCAACAATGACACGCCCTTCTATCGCTCCGACCTCGAAATCGTGGTCGCGGATCCGCACCGTGCCGGACACGAGCTGGCGTACTACCCCGGCGAGGTGAACCTGCGGCGCGCCGACGTGATTGTAATCAACAAAGTGGACACCGCCGGGCTGCACGATCTCGAGACCGTGCGGCTGAACATCCGCCTGCACAATCCGCTGGCGTGTGTGGTGGAAGCGGCGTGCCGGGTGAAGGCTTCGAACCCGCAAGCGATCAAGGGACGCCGCGTGCTGGTGGTGGAAGACGGTCCCACCCTGACTCACGGCGAAATGTCCTACGGCGCTGGGGTGGTGGCAGCGCGGCAGTACGGCGCCGCCGAGCTGGTGGACCCGCGGCCGTATGCCCTGGGCTCGATTCGCGGTGTCTACGAGCGCTACCCGCATTTGAACAGCCTGCTGCCCGCTATGGGGTACAGCGACATGCAGCGCCATGAGCTGGAAGAGACCATCAACCGGGTTCCCTGCGATCTGGTGGTAGTGGCCACGCCCGTGGACCTGGCGCGCATCATCAGCGTGAACAAGCCCTGCGTCCGCATCCGCTACGAGGTCGAGGAACTCACCCGCCCGCGGCTGGCTGACATCCTGCAGGAATTCACCAGCACGCATCAGCCGGCGCTGGCGGAGGCGCAGCCATGAGCCTCAGCGATTTCCTCTCGATCCGCGACCTGTCGGTGGACGAGATCAAGCGCCTGCTCGACCTGGCGTGCCAGGTCAAGGCCAATCCCGCTGCCTGCGCCAGCGCTCTTAAAGGCAAGACGCTGGCCATGATCTTCGAGAAGCCGTCGTTGCGCACGCGCGTCAGCTTCGACGTGGGCATGGAGCAGCTCGGCGGCCATGCACTCTATCTTTCGCCCGACGAGATCAGGCTCGGCCGGCGCGAGTCCGTGCACGACGTGGCCAAGAACCTCGAGCGCATGGTGCAGGCCATCATGATCCGCACCTTCGCGCACGAGATCGTGGTGGAAATGGCTGAGCACGCCGCGATTCCGGTCATCAACGGGCTCACCGACTTCAGCCATCCCTGCCAGGCGCTGGCAGATTACCTCACCATGCTGGAGGTCAAGGGCCGAGTGGCGGGGCTGAAGGTCGGGTTTGTGGGCGACGGCAACAACGTGGCGCACTCACTGATGTTTGCCGGCGCCCTGCTGGGCGCGCACGTACGCGTGGCCACGCCGCCGGGATACGAGCCCAACCGCGATGCCCTTCTGTGGGCGATCCGGCACAGCATTGGCACGGGCGGCTCCTGCATAGTGGGCAACGATCCCGTGCAAGCGGTGACCGATGCCGATGTGGTTTACACCGACGTGTGGGCCAGCATGGGCCAAGAAGCCGAGGCGGAGAAACGCCGCCGAAACTTCGCACCCTATCAAGTAAACGCGGCGCTGTTCGCACGCGCCAAGCCGAATGCCATTTTCATGCATTGCCTGCCGGCACACCGCTCGGAAGAAGTGACGGCAGAGGTCATCGATTCGCCGCGCTCGGTTGTGTTCCAGCAGGCGGAGAACCGGTTGCATGTGCAGAAGGCGATCTTGTTGGAGCTGCTAGCGAAGGAAGTGACCGAAGCGCAGCAGGTTGTCCGGCACGAGTTGATGCCGTTATGACCGGCCGCGACCAGGTGCCACTCGCATGAAGACGATCCTCATCGCCGTAGGTGGCAACTCCCTGATTCGGGCGGGGGAGAAGGGAACGATTGCGGAGCAGCTTGCCAACGTTCAGGGAACGGCGGCTGCAATTGTGGCCCTGCTGCGCGACGGGTTCCGCATGGTGATCACGCACGGCAACGGGCCCCAGGTGGGAGCGGCCCTGCTGCGTTCCGAGCGCGCGGCCGATCAGCTTCCCGGCCAGCCCCTGGATGTTTGTGATGCCTGCACCCAGGGGGAGGTCGGTTACCTGCTGCAACAATCGCTGGAGAACGAGTTAACGCGAGCGGGGCTGCACGTGCCGGTGGTGACCGTGCTGACGCAGGTGGTTGTCTCCGAAGACGACCCCGCCATGCAGCGGCCCACCAAGCCCATCGGCCCGTTCTATTCGCGGGAACAAGCGCAACAACGCCAGCGCGAACTGGGATGGGAGATCGTCGAGGATGCTGCCCGTGGTTTTCGGCGGGTCGTACCTTCGCCGGAGCCTATCGAGGTCGTCGAACTGGAGGCCATTGGCGATTTGGTCCGTGACGGCACCCTGGTGATTGCGGCCGGCGGCGGCGGCATTCCGGTGGTCCGCCATCAGGGGATGCTGCGCGGGATCGAGGCGGTCATCGACAAGGACCGCGCCTCGGCCCTGCTGGCTCTGCGGCTGGGCGCAGATGTGTTCGCGATTCTGACCGACGAGGATTTCGTCTACCTGGATTACAAGCGGCCGACCCAGCGACCGCTCACACGGGTCACGTCGGCGGAACTCGAAGCGTACTACCGCGCCGGGTATTTTCCACCGGGCAATATGGGTCCCAAGGTCGAATCGGTGCTGCGCTTCCTGCGCGGCGGGGGGAGCGAAGCCGTGATCACTTCGTATGAGCACCTGCGCGAGGCGGTGGCCGGACGGGCCGGCACACGGATCGTTCCTGGCGACCCAGCAGCGGCCGAAGTGCAGGCGCCCTGCGAAGTTCAGGTGGGAGGACGCTGAAATGGCGGACATCGACACATTGCTCGAGCAACCAGGCGCGGGATCGCACGGCACGACAGCCAGGCGGGGGCTGAAGCACGTCATCGAGTCGCAGCAGTTCACCGTGCCGCTGCTGATGGAGCTGTTCGAGCGCTCGCGAGGCATGGAACGCGTGGTGGCCCGCGGCGGCTCGCTCGACTATCAGAACAAGATCATGGCGACTCTTTTCTATGAGCCCTCGACGCGCACCCGCTTCGCCTTCGAGGCGGCCATGTACCGGCTGGGCGGACGGGTGCTCTCCACCGAGCAGGCGCGGGTGTTCTCCTCGGCCATGGAAGGCGAGCAGGTGGAGGATTCGATCCGCATCGTCGCCGGCTATGCGGACGTGATCGTCATCCGCCATCACCAGGAAGGGGGAGCGCGGCGCGCGGCGGAAGTTTCCCCTGTCCCGGTGATCAATGCCGGCGATGGCGAAGGCGGTCAGCATCCCACGCAGGCGCTGCTCGACCTCTACACCATCTACCGCGAGCGTCCGCTGAACGGCTTGAGCGTGGCCCTGATCGGCGAACTGGACAAGGGACGCACGGTGCGTTCGCTCGCCTACCTGCTGGCCAAGTTCGAGCGGGTGAAGATTTTCTTCGTCGCGCCGCCGCCCTTGCAGATGAAACCGGACATCCTGGAGTACCTGGACCGGCACGGCGTCTGCTACGAGCTGGAGGCGGAGATCGACCGCGTCGTGGGCGAGGTGGACGTGGTGTACCAGACGCGCATCCGCCCGGAGCGCGTCGCCGATCTTCCCAGCCTGCGGAAATACGCGATTGACTCCACGGTGCTGCGGCGGATGAAACCCTCGGCCATGATCCTGCACCCGCTGCCGCGGACGGTCGAACTCGACAAGACCGTGGATAGCGATCCGCGGGCGATGTATTTCCGGCAGGCCATTAACGGGCTGTACGTCCGCATGGCGCTTCTGACCATGTTGTTGGATAAGGTCTAGGAACCATCGCAGGAGGTGCGGAATGTCAAATGTGAAGCTGGTGCGTGAATCCCTTGCCGGTCTCGAATGTCCCAAGTTCAACGACAGCGCATGGGTCGCACCGTTCGAGCTACTGATGGGAACGGCCTACTCCCTGCTGGCCGCCGAGCACCACGGCTATTCCCGGCGCGACGGCCGCAAGTACGAGTACCACACGCGCGTGCGCGCGAACATCGCCGATGTCCTGGCGGAGCACGCGTTCTCGCCTTTTTTCCCCGACCGCCCCCTGTTCGACGATTGGGTCTCCGGGTTCTATTTCAATGCGGCGGAGCAGCGCATCGTTTGGGCCGCCGATCGTCTGCTCACCGCCTTTGCCAGCCTGGACTGCCCCTGCGGCAGACCCGGCGAGCTGCCCGGGCACGCCAAACATTCCTTCGCCGAAGTGTGGAAAGCAGCCTCGCTTCGCCTCGAACACGTTGGGACAGAACACCAGGAAGACCTGTCCTACGTGGCGGTGCTGCTCAAGCAATCGGCCTGGGAGCGGCATCATTCCTGCGAGATGGCGTTTAACGCCGACACCGTCCTTTCTATGCTCCGCGACCACCTCGAACACAAGCACGGCTACACTCTCGCCGGACATCGCAAGACGATCGCAGGGCCGCACGTCAGTTGGTCCACCGCCGCGCCCGGCGTGCAGATGGAGTTCCTATGCGCGGCCTTTTCGCTCCTCTGCCATACCTATAACGAGATGATGAACTGGCATGCGGGCGCACGCGATCGCGTGCTCACCGCCCTCGGCGAACTAGCATAACTTGCCCAGATCGCCCAACCATGGAGCCACACGGGAGGTGCGCCATGACGATCCGCCAAGTGATGACCAAGAATCCCGCCTTCTGCGCGCCTTCGAGTTCGGCGCAGACGGCCGCTCTGGTCATGCAGCAGAAGGACACAGGCATCCTGCCGGTCACCGAGGATGCCTTCAGCCGCAAGCTGGTGGGAGTGGTGACTGACCGCGATCTGTGCCTGACAGTCTTGGTGCGTGGCCGCGACCCGGCGCACGTGTGGGTGCAGGAATGCATGACGCGCGACCCGGTCACCTGCCACCTCGACGAAGAAGTCGGCGCCGCGCTGCGGCGCATGCGCGAACACCAGGTACGCCGCATCCCGGTGGTGGATGAGGCTGGGAACCTGCAAGGCATCGTGTCGCTCGCCGACCTGGTGCGCCAGCGGGTGATATCGTCGGCCGAACTGTTCGACACCCTGGAAAAGATCTGCGAGCCCGCGCTGGAGAAGCCGCCCAAGCCGGCCATCACCCTGGCTGCCTAGCGTGCGGTTGATTGGGGATCGCGAAGGGATTGTCGTAGGCCCGCCATCCGGCCGAACCTGGACCCGGTGGAGATGCCGGGCTCGCGCCACACCTTCGCGTGAACCTTCACCTTCGCCCGCGGATCAACACAGATCGGAATTCCAACTGATCCAGCGGTGATCCGCAGCTCGATGATCCACCTCTTTTCCAGCGCAAGAGTACAATCAAGTACTCTTGGATCCTGGGGCGTGAAACTTGAAACGAGGTTTTTCGTATGGCCGAATTAGCCGACAAGAAGTGCGTTCCCTGCCGCGGAGGCGTCCCGCCTTTGCAGGGAGCTGAACTGGATGCGCTCAAGAAGCAGGTGCCGGGCTGGGAAGTTGTCAACGAGCATCATCTGAAGAAAGCATTCACTTTCCCCGATTTTCAGACGGCGCTGAATTTCGTCAACCGCGTAGGTGCGGTGGCGGAAGAGCAGGGACATCATCCCGACATCTTTCTCGCCTGGGGCAAGGTCGAGATCACCATTTGGACCCACAAGATCGACGGCCTGACGGAGAGCGACTTCATCCTGGCGGCGAAAATCGACCGGCTGAAGCGTGAGTCGGCCGCAGCTTGAGAACAGGGGCGGGTGCAGCGTGGGGCGGTGTGACCTCGCCTGACGCCGTTCTCCTTTGGCAGGTCCGCGACAGGGAAACGGCAAAAACCTGTCCCCACCACCCCCACGCCATCTTGCAAATAGGCTAGTACCGGAAGGGCAAAAAGGCAATCTGGTAAAGTCCTTGTAGGACAATACCGGCAATCTCGAGAATCCCCAGCGAGATTGCCGAGTGCTATGATTTAAGTTAGGCGTCCGACGAGGGGAGTAACCAGGAAGAGCAATCCACAGAGGCACGGAAACTGCATTGTTCCCCGTTGTTTTCAATAGCTTAGCCCCATACAATGCGAAACTGTGCCGCTAAACCTCCATTTCGCCCACTTCAGGGCTTCGCGGTTGGGCTAAGGCACAGCTTGTAACTAACATGAAGTGAAGATGAAGTCGGGAATCATGGGGGCCTATCCTTTGTAGCGGCCCGAGGTCGGACCGCGGGCTTGGCGCCGGGAGTATCCGCGCCCTGTTGGCAACCACGAGGAGCGAGAATCTATGCGCAAGCCAGTGAAGTACTTGGAAAAGCTGCTGACCTCTGCCGCGCAGGCAGGGTGGGTGGTTTACGAGCGGTTGAACCGGATCAGTCCTAATCCGTCGTTTACTCCCGCATGGTCGGAGAA
>JAHFUA010000106.1:11396-12264 GCA_023265315.1 Acidobacteriota bacterium
GAAGCCGATCCTGAAGTCCTGGCAGAAGAGCAAGCCGCCGCTGGGCTGGCCGCGGCAAACCGACTCGCTGTGCCCGCGCTGCGTGCCGGAGATCCGCCAGCAGATCCTTGACGGCGAGTTGCCGGTGGACCTGCTGATGGCCGAGAAGGTGGGCGAGATCAAGGCCCAGATTATCGAGCGCGACGGCAAGATCCTCATGGTGAAGGACTGCCCCAAGCACGGTCACTTCGAGGACGTGATGTCCATCGACGTGGACTTCTTCCGGCACCTCGAGCAGACCTTCCCCGGACGCGACATCGTCGCACACGCTGACAAGCACCTGCACCATCACGGCACCAGCACCGTGAAGTGGGGCCGCGGCGCGGTGCTGACCATCGACCTCACCAACCGCTGCAACATGATGTGTGATCCCTGCTTCATGGACGCCAACCAGGTGGGCTTCGTCCACGAGCTGACGTGGGAAGAAATCAAAACGCTGCTCGACAACGCCATCTCCCTCAAGCCGCGGCGGCAGTTGTCGGTACAGCTTTCGGGCGGCGAGCCCACGCTCTCGCCCTATTTCCTGGACGCGATCCGCTACTCCCGCAAGGTGGGCTACAACAGCGTGCAGGCGGCGACCAACGGCATCGAGTTCGCCAAGAGCTTCGAGTTCTGCCAGCAGGCGGCGGAGGCGGGGCTGCGCTACGCCTATCTGCAGTTCGACGGTATCGGCAACGCCGCCAACGCGCACCGCAAGGTGGGCAACCTGTATGACGTGAAGCTCCAGGCAATCGAAAACTTGTACAAGGCCGGCGTGGACGTGGTGCCGGTCACCACCATCGTCAATGGCATCAACAACGAGCAGGTGGGCAAGATCGTCAAGTTCGGT
>JAHFUA010000107.1 GCA_023265315.1 Acidobacteriota bacterium
TCGGTGCTGCCCATTAGACAGCCGCGTAGCGGCGGTTGAGAGGAGGTGTCATTCCGAGCGAAGTGAGGAATCTATGCATTTTTACCTTACACGATGACGCATCGCGGGAAGCGACTCGGCAGGCTGAAGAAGGTGCTCTCATCATTTCCATGAACCTGAATGGCGGAATACATAGATTCCTCGCTACGCTCGGAATGACACCTTGGGCGCGTGCGGCACGGCTGAAGCCGTGCCCTACCCACGAACTCTCATGAATAATCCACGCGTAGGGACGACTGAAACGGTGACGAGTACCACGAACGTTAAAATCCGCTTCGCAGCCGGCCGCTCCGGAGCCGACGTCCGCTCCGACCTCGAAGTTATCTTCGAACCGCGCAACACCGGCGGCATCGAGATCGAACTCCAGTCTCGCGTCGCTCCCTACTACGGTGACAGCATCCGCGCTCAGGCTCAAGAGGTGCTGGCGGGGCTCGGCGTGCATCACGCCCGCGTTGCCATCTGCGACGAAGGCGCGCTGCCTTTCGTGATCGCCGCCCGCATCGAGGCGGCGCTAAGGCGCGCCGGGCTCGGACAAGGCCGGCGCGCGCTGCCGCAACCCGTGCCGCTGCCCCCGCCTTCTGCTCGCGACCGCCTGCGCCGCTCGCGGCTCTACCTTCCTGGCAGCGAACCGAAATATTTCATTAATGCCGGACTGCACGCACCCGACGCCATCATCCTCGACCTGGAAGACGCGGTCCATCCCGCAGAGAAGGACGCGGCCCGCATCCTGGTGCGCAACGCCCTGCGCGCGGTGGACTTCGCCGCCGCTGAGCGCATGGTGCGCATCAACCAACTCCCGCTCGGCTACGAGGATTTGGACGAAGTCATCCCCGAAACGCCCGACCTGGTGCTGATCCCCAAGGTCGAGCACGCGGAGCAGGTGCTGGCGGTGGAAGAACGAGTCACCGAGATCGCGGCGCGCTGCCAGCTCGACCGGCCGATCTGGCTGCTGCCCATCCTGGAATCGGCCCTGGGGATCGAGAACGCGCTTGCCATCGCCCGCGCCAGCGAACGGGTGGTCGCCATCACCACCGGGCTCGAGGATTACACCGCCGACCTCGGGGTAGTGAAGACCGCCGACGGCCGCGAGTCGCTCTACGCGCGCACCCGCCTGGTGAACGCTGCGCACGCCGCGCACATACAGGCCAACGACTCCGTGTACGGCGACGTCGGCGACATGGAAGGCCTCAGCCGCTGGGCGGAGTCGGCGCGCGCCCTGGGATTCGAAGGCATGGGCTGCGTGCACCCGCTGCAAATACCGGTGATCCACCAGGCTTTCGCTCCCTCGCCAGCCGAAATCGAGAAGGCACTCAAGATCGTAGCTGCGTTCGAGGAAGCGCAGCAGCGTGGACTGGGCGTGGTCTCCCTGGGATCGAAGATGATCGACCCGCCCGTGGTGCAGCGCGCGCTCAAGCTGGTGGAACGCGCGCGCCAGATGGGATTGCTGCGGCCGGGCGAGCCCAGTACAGTCCAGGGTCTGGACACAACGTAGGCGAGGGCGAGACGCCCTCGCAACAGATCACCCCAGCGCGCCAAATTCGGGCGCGCCGGGGACCCCGACAGCCGGCGAGACGCCGGCGCTAGGGAGCGCATGAGCAACGGCGTAGAACTCGTTAAGAACGCCGCGGGGCGCGCGGTTCCCACCGAGGTCAACGGTCGGAAGCAGGTCGCTTTCCCCGGGGTTGGCAAACACCAAGTGGAGGGATCGAAGGCCGCGCCGCCTATCCGCGCGGCGCGCGACTATCCCGCCAACGGCGACAAGCGTGTGGCAGACCTCGAGACCGCCTTGCGCCAATGCGGTCTGCGCGACGGCATGACCATCTCCAACCATCATCACTTGCGCGATGGCGACGCGGTCGCGCTCATGGCGCTCCAGACTGCGGCCCGCATGGGCGTCCGCGACCTGATGTGGTTCCCCAGCGCCTCGTTTCCGGCGCAGGCAGCGGTGATCGAGCTGATGGAAGCCGGCGTTGTCCATCACATCGAGGGCTCGATGAACGGGCCGCTGGGCGACTACTGCTCGCAGGGCAAAATGCGCGGCCTGGGGGTGCTGCGCTCGCACGGCGGACGCTGGCAGGCGATCCAGGATGGCGAGGTGCACATCGACATCGCCGTCATCGCTGCGCCCACGGCCGATGCCTTCGGCAACGCTACCGGCACGCAGGGGAAGTCGGCGTGCGGATCGCTCGGCTTCGCGCTCGCCGACTCGATGTACGCCGACCACGTCATCGTGGTCACCGACAACCTGGTTCCCTTCCCCTGCGTGCCCTGGCAGATCCAGGGCAACAACGTGGATTACGTGGTCCAAGTGCCTTCGATCGGCGATCCGGCGAAGATCGTCTCCGGCACCACACAGATTACCCGCAGCCCCGACCGGCTGAAGATCGCGGAGTACGTCGCACGCTTCATTCGCGACACCGGCATCATGCGCGACGGCTTCTCGTTCCAGGCGGGCGCCGGTGGCATCGCGCTGGCCTTCGTGGATTACCTGCGCCGCATGATGAAGGACGCCGAGGTGAAGGCGCGCTTCGTGCGCGGCGGCTCCACCCGCTACCTGGTCGAACTTCTCCGCGAAGGCCTGACCGACTACATTCTCGATGGCCAGACATTTGATCTTGCCGGCGTGGAATCCATGGCCCGCGATCCCCGCCACATCGCCACCTCGCCCTTCACCTCATACAACTACAACGGGAAGGGATTCTTCAACCAGATGGTGGACGCGGTGGTGCTGGGCGCAACCGAGGTGGATCTTAACTTCAACGCCAACGTGGTCACGCACTCCGACGGGCGGCTGCTGCACGGCATCGGCGGCTGGCAGAATTGCCTGTTCGCCGGATGCACCATCCTGGCGGTGCCGTCGTTCCGCGACCGCATCCCGGTCATCGTGGATGCAGTCACAACACTGACCGGCCCGGGCGAGATGATCGATGTGGTGGCCACCGAGCGCGGGATCGCCATCAACCCCCGGCGTCAAGACCTGATTGATCGAGTGAAGGGCTTGCCGCTTCCCGTCCGGCGTATCGAGGAAATCCAGCGGGAAGTGGAGAGGATCTGCGGCGGGAAGCCACAGCGTCCGCGACTGCGCCAGAATCCCGTTGCGGTTGTTAAGTGGGTGGACGGAACCGTGCTGGACACGGTCTGGCAGGCGGTTGGCGGTGGGATATGATTTCCCACCTTACTTATCCCCTGTGCTGGCAGAAGCCAGGCAGATGGTGGCCGTGAAGTTCACTGCACTCCGTCGTAGTAAGCTCCTATCGCCCGCAGAACTTCGGCGTTCACCTTCCCACCTTGCTCGCTGGGAATGGCCTCGATCAGCGATCGGAACGGAACGGTCACTTCCTGGAAGTAATCCCAAACTTGGCGCATTGAGAATCACGGCAAAACCGAGGCGCAGGAGGCTCTTAAGGGTGAGGTGGGAGCCGCCTGCGCCAAATCCTAGCCTGAATGTTTAGGCGAACAAACATGTCCAATCGCCGCCCACTAAACCAGCAATTAAAAGTCGAACGTCATTCCGCCCGAAATCCCCTGGAGCCGAGTACCGGGAAATCCATGTCCCGTGAAGTCCCGTTTGTCGACAACGATGCCATGTCCGACGGCGCCCAGATCATAATGGGCGTCGGTGTGATTGGCTTGACGAGCATAGACAAAGTAGGTTGACATGTTCCCGGTGATCTTATGCTTCACGCCGACGGCATACATGTTGCTGCTGTTGTTGACGATGTCGGCGGGCGCGGTGACCGGGTCCTGCCCCTCCGCACAGTTTCCGGGCGCTTCCGGAGCGCAGAAGCCCGGGTCGCCGGGGCTTTTGCCGGCGTGGATCCAAGAGAGGTTGAGGGTGTCCTTGTTGGTTAGCTTTTGCCTTATCGCCACCCAGGTGGCCAGAGGCCGGGAGCGTTCGTTGA
Organism: Acidobacteriota bacterium; assembly: GCA_023265315.1. Lineage (GTDB taxonomy): Bacteria > Acidobacteriota > Terriglobia > Terriglobales > Acidobacteriaceae > JAHFUA01. Next base: position 3,942 of record JAHFUA010000107.1, read on the forward strand.
GGCGCGCATCGGTCTCGGATCCGTAGCGCTTCAGGTGTTCAAAAACGAAGCTCCCGGTCGTGCCGCTCCTCTTGACGGTGTACTCCGCGCCGAACTTCCAGGCGGCTTCGTCGTCAACGCCAATGAGATCGGTCGTACGGTTGACGTGGCCGTGATGCTCATATGCGCCAAACGCGTACAGTCCGTAACCCCGGTAAGTGACCGCGGCGCTCAGGACGTTGGCAAAGGAACCGTCGTTGCAGGGATTGAGATCCGGCCCAAACAAGGAGTATAGATCTGCGCCTTCGGCTACGTTCGGGCTGTTCTGAAAACTGAGGGTAAACGCACCATTGCCGCCGCTGCAATTGGGTTCGCCGCGGGGGTAGGCGCCGTTGTCGCTGGAGCGGTTCTGCCCGGGAGAAAACAGGACACTGGCATAGAGCCCCTTGTAGGTGGGACTCTCGTACCAGATGGCGTGCGATATCCGGCCCATGAACTCGGCGCGGTTGTCACCACCACTGTTGCCCAGGATGCTCCTGGCGTCGCCGATGCTGTTAAGGAAAGGATCGAAAGCGCCAGTCGTCGTTCTCTTGTACGGCGCGTCCTCCTTGCCCATCTTGACCGCGCCCCACTTGCCCTGCAGCCCGACATAGGTGTCGCGCGAGCCGAGGCAGTACTTGCACTGCAAGTCGGAGGTTGGTCCCGGCGTATCCGAATACATGATCTCGGTCTCGAACTGGAACACGCCGGTCAGATAGGAGTTGACCACATGCGAGCCGCGAACGCCGAAGTAAGACAGGTTGCTGGAGACCTGGCCCAGCCATCCATTGTTGGCGCGCGCCACGGCAGCCGGCCCCAGAAACGGGTTCGTAGCTTCCATGGCGGGGCTGATGCCGTTGTCGACATAGTCGTACGAGACGTCAGCATGGCCGTAGAGTTGGATCTTGGTACCACCGAACGACCACTCGAGCTTTCCGGCTTTTCCCTCAGTCTTGGAGGGGGCACCCTTCTCAGACTTCTGGGCAACGGAGCGTGGTTCTTCCCCTGCCCCCGGCTGCGACTGGATGATGGCGGCATTAACCACGTGGGCGTCGCCGGATCCCTGCTGCTTCATTAGTTGCTGGACCATCGCCCGCAGTTCCTCGATGGTCCGTTGCTGGGCGCCGACCTGGTCGCGCAACTCCTCGACTTCTTCCTTGGTTGCGCCGGCAAGAGCCGAGGCCGGGTGGGGATCGGAGGATGTGTTGCCCGGGCGACTACCTTGCGCCAGCAGCGCCCGGGTACCGTTTGCTAAAAGAAACAGAACCAGAACAGCAGATGTAGTTAGAAAGCGTCGCATATTTTTCTTCCCCCAAGCTCATGTCTGGAAGACATCAGGGCCGACGGATAGGCGGCGCTGAGCTGATGAGCTTGAACAGCCGCATCGGCCGCATCGCAAACCCAGAACATTGAAAGCGGGATCAGGAAAGAGGCGGAGGGGAACGGTCGCCAGTGGCGCCGACGAACGTGGTGGAGACGAAAACAGCGGGTTCGTTGCCAATAAGCCCTTGTGCGGCCCGGCTCAGGAACAGGGCAGGATGCGCCGAGCCCGCCGGCGTAGTCCCGTTCTCACCAACCGCCTTCACCTTTAAAAGGGTCTTCAGGACCGGCGAAACAGGGCTACTCAATAGCTGCTGCTGCAACAAGTCATCATTGTCGGAGATCACCGGAAACAGCAGCGCCAGCACGCAGAGAAGTCCGAACAATTGCGCTCGGCGGGCGGAGCTCTGGCGCGAGGAGCCGCCCAGGAAGTGGACGAACGCCCACAGGGACAGGAGCGCCCAAATACAATTGAGCCCCTGGCTCACGTGACTCGCACCTGGAAACGGTTGCGGTTCGTTCGATTGAACCGAACCAGCGTGTCGGTTGTGGTCAGGAAGTGTGGCACGCTTTCTTCCCCCAGGATGATTTGGCGAGACTGAGCTGTCCCTCGGCATGCGGGGGAACAGCCGGCATCGCCGCATACAGCGAACTGCAGTCGGAGGGGCCTATCGTGTTTCGATAAATCCGCGAACAGGTATGAAGACCAGACCTCTAGGAAGACAGCGTGTTTACCACGAGCAGAATATGTTGTCAAGAATATTTCTTGAGGCTCTGGGCGGGGGCGGGGCAGGCATAGGAATTGTCAGGGCAAGCGCGAACCTGGGGAAATCCCCGGAATGCCCCGATCATCCTGGGTTCACCGCCATCATCACCTTTAAGAACTGGCGTGTGTGAAACAGCTCCCAAGCCTCCCGGTATTGCTCCAAGGGGAGGGTCTTCTGCAAGAAGGGGGTCAAGTCCAATCGCGGCAGCAAATGAATGGCCTCTCGAAGATCAGCGGCTGCGCTGCCCACGGATCCGATGACTGTCTTGTCATACCCGACTAGGGTTTCGAAATTGAACGGCTGACTCGCGTAGGGCAATCCCAGCAGCAACAAAACGCAACCCGGCCGGCTTTTCTCCAGGATCAACTGTAACGCCTGTGGGCTCCCGGTGGCTTCGACGATGGCATCGAATTCCTCCAGTCCCGTCAATTCGGTCGAGGCTTGTATTGCCGAGCCGTGGAAATAACCCAAGCGGAAGGGACTCTGGTCGAAGGCTCGAACTTCATAGCCGCGCAGCGCCAGGCTGCGTGAGCATAGATGACCGATCGGACCCGCTCCCACCACCGCACATCTTCCTCTGCTTCCTGGGCCCAGGACTCGCTGCAAGCGGCTGAGGCCTTTCAACACGACGGCCGCCGGCTCGCACAATGCGGCTTTTCTAAGGTCTGTCCGCGCCGGCAGCGAGTGCACGAACTCACCGGGAACCAATACGTACTCGGCATACGCACCGTCGCGGCCCAAGACACCCACCTCCGTGCGTTCCTTACAGCCGATCCAGTTCTCACTGCGGCAGGCCTCGCATCGCCGGCACGTCTGGATGCATTCCACGACCACCGGCATCCCCTCTGTGAGCGCCTCCACTTGCTCGCCCACTCGGGCGATTACCCCGGAGAATTCATGGCCTGGAGTGATCGGATATCTCCCCATGCCGTTCTTGTAGTATCCCAGCTCGCCTTGGAGGATTTCGAGGTCAGTGGCACAAATGCCTACATACGCTACCTTGATTAGGACATCCCGGGGGCCGACTTCCGGCAACGGAAGCTTCTCGAGCGCGGCCCGTCCCGGACCGTGAATCACCACCGCGTTGTACAAAGCGTGCACAACCATATCTTTCGGTCATCCTGGAACAGGAGAGTCCCGAACTGATTCCTCAGCAGCCATCTTTTGAGCGGCCCAAGTAGGGTATTGTGGCACGGCTCCGCCTCGTCGCTCCGGTAGAATGTTTTGGCCTACGCGGAGTGTAAGTGGTTTTCTTTTGTGGTCTTGGGATTCGGGCGAAGCTGCATTGGAATCGACTGGGGGGAGGTAGACATAGGTAGATGAGCCTGAAGACATCTACGACCAAGCATATAAGTCAGGGCGCATTCCGAACGCGCCGCGTTGACCTTGCCGACTTACCGGAATGGACAAGCTGGCCTGCCCGCCTACTTGGCTTGCAACAGGCGCCGGCCTGCGAGCGAACCATCGAGAAGATTGACCGCGAATATGACAAGGACAAGTACGCACGCTGCCTGGAGTATGCGCGAGGGGTCGCCAGGGAGGAGCTAAGCCCAGAGAAGGTCCGGGAGTTCGAGCAGGATGCCGGCAACAAACTCATATGCGCAGCCAGAGGAAGTGAACTGATCGCTACGCCCGGGCAAATGGCGATGAAGCGCTACGAGAAGATTCTGGTGAAAGCCATGCGAGCGACGATCCGGGAGGTCTCGGTGATCATCGAGCTGGGCTGCGGCTACGGGTATCACCTCTGGACTCTGTCGCGACAGTTTCCCGGCAAGCGATTCATCGGGGGAGACTACTCGGAAAACGCCGTTCGCCTGGCGGCTCTCCTCTTCGAAGCCCGCCCCAATATCAAGGTCAGCCGGCTGAACCTATATTCTCCACAGTACGAATTGCTGGAAGAGCTTGGGGGTTTCGGTCCCTTGCTCATCTATACCGTCCATGCGGTCGAGCAGCTTCGATCGGCCACTCCGCTCCTGAATGCCCTGAGTCCCTACCGCAACCGAATCCGTGCTGTCTTCCACTTCGAACCCGCCAACGAACTCCACGGCAGCTCCCTGCTGGGCCTGCTGCGCCGGCGATATGCGGAAGTGAACGACTACAATCGCGATCTCGTCTCACGACTGAGGGAGCGGACCGATATCTCTATCGTCCAACTCCAGAAGCATGTCTTTGGAGCGAATCCCCTCGATCCAATTTCCGTCATCCAGTGGAAGTTCAGAAAGAGATAGCTTGGGGGACGGCGTTGGAATGATCCCGGGTCAGCTAGCGGCCAGTTGCTGGGCCAGAACCTTGCTTCCTTCCAGCAGTTCCCGCTTGCGCTCGAAGATCTTGTGGAAAGCCCGGACGATGTCCTCCATGTCGGCGAGGGTGGCCGGGGGACGCGCCATCTGCGTCAGGATGACCTCCCGTTCGTTCATCCGTTCCGCCACCGGACAGAGGCCCTTGTCGTAGCGCGCACTTCCTTTGTAGTGCTGGAAGGCGAACGGCTTCTTGTCGTGGTACAGAGGGGAGAGATATAAGGGCCGGACATAGCCAGCATCGAACGGGATCCCCTCGGCCTCTAGCGCGTGGATGAACAGTGCGCGCGGAATCCCGATCTTGGCCTCGTCATACTTCAGGGCGTAGACGTAGTACACGTGCTTGTTGCCCGGACACACCGTGGGCGCCGTCAGGCCATCCATTCCGCTCAACTTGCTGGTTAGGTAGTTGGAGAGCTCGATGCGAACCTGGTTGAGGTCTTCCAGTTTTCGGAACTGCACAATGCCCAGAACCGCTTCGATTTCCGTCATGCGATAGTTCCACCCCAACATGGTCGAGCGATAGGTTCTGCTGGCTTGCCCTTCCAGAATGACCTCACCGTGGTTGCGGACCAGGCGCGCCAGGTCCGCAATGCTGGCATCCTGGGTGATCAACATTCCACCTTCCCCTGTGGTGATGGCCTTGCTCTCGGTGAAGGAGAAAATCCCGCAGTCGCCCATGGTGCCCACCAGACGCCCCTTGTCGAGCGCCGCGGGAGCCTGGGCGCAATCCTCGATGACCTTCAGGTTGTGCTTACGGGCTATCCGCAGGATGCCGTCCATGTCTGCCGGATGACCAAACAGATGCACCGGAATGATGGCTCGCGTGAGCGGGCTGATGCTTCGCGCTACGGCCGTGGGATCAAGACAGAAAATGTCATCCTGGATATCGGCGAACACCGGGATGGCGTTGTGCATGAGCGCGCACGTAGCCGTGGAGGTGAAGGTGTAGGGAGGGACGATCACTTCCTCTCCCGGTTGTAAACCGCATGCGACGATGGCCGCGTGCAGCGCCGCGGTTGCCGAGTTAAAGGCCACCGCGTGTTCCACCCCGTGAAACTCGGCAAAATCCCGCTCGAATTGCTTGATCTTCTTGCCGCCCAAAAAGTATTCCCCGGGAGAGGCGATAAAGGTGGAAAGATTGCCGCTGTCCAGAACTTCGAGCAGCGCGTCCTTCTCCGCCTGGCCGATCACCGGATGCGGGGGGAAAGGGGTGGTCCGTATTTTCGGTCCCTGGAACAAAGCCAGTGTGCTTTTCATGAGGTCACCTCGATGGAATCACCACGGGACTTGATAGGAGCGGCATGGAAACGCGCCGGCTGCCGTCGTGGGCGGAGGTCAGCATTCCCATGATGAGTTCCAGGGCGCGGCGTCCGTCCTCTCCCGAGCAGATGGGTTTGCGCCGGTGCTGGAGGCAGTCGACCAGGTGGGCGACGGCTTGCAGCATGAACTCCTGAGACCCCAGCTCGACCGGCGGCGCTGCGGGATAAAAGTCGCGGTCTTCGGAGAACTGTTCGCTCTGGCGGACCTCCTCGAATTGCACCTCGAGTCCGAATCGCCGAATCGCCAGCCGGCCGCGCGCCGCAAGGATGTTCAGCTCAAAAACCGAGAACTGGGAGGAATCGCAGGCCTGCACCACAGCCAACAGGCCACTGCGGAACTTCATGCAGCCGTCGAGGTTGGGATCGTCCGGGTTGGGCGAAGGATTTTCGCTCAGGGTCCCCTGCACCCATGCGACCTCGCCGAACAGGAAGCGGAGCACGTCGAATAGGTGCCCTCCATTGTTCGCCACTCCGCCGCTGTAGTAGCAGGTTACTTGCTGAACTTTGCCCAGCCGCCCATCCTGGAGCAGTTCAGCCAATTGTTGGTGCATGGAATCGAAACGCCGCTGGCAATTGATCATCAGCAGGACGCCGGCGTGGGTGCAGCAGCGCACCATGGCATCGGCAGCTTCAAGGCTTTCGGCAATGGGTTTCTCACAGAACACCGCCTTCACGCCGGCGGCGACGGCATCTTCCAAAATTTGCCGGTGGGTCGGGCTCCAGGTGCAGACGGAAAGAATGTCCAGGGCTTCCCGGCGCAGCATCTCCTGGTAATCGAGGTAACGGCCCTGCACCTGGAACTTGTCGCCATAGCGGTCAAGCTTGGCGGCATCCACGTCGGAGAGAGCCACCAGCTCCACACCCGGCGTTCGCACGTAGGCGCCAGCGTGAGTGCTGACGTGCTCCCGCCGGGGATCGTCATCAAATCCGCAGCCGATGCGGCCACAACCAACGATTGCTGCGCGATACATGGGGTTGGGAGTGCCTCAGTGAACCGGTTTCTGCTGGATGTGACCGTTGATTTCCAGCCAATCCGGGTATTGGTCGAACAGGCGAACAATGTCATGGGCGGAGAACGCGGGATTCTTGGGGTACAGGCTTTCAAAGACCCGCGACACCAGAGCCAGGTCCTCCGGCAGATCGACGCTCAGACGGATCTTCGGGCGGTGCAATTCCGGCGGGGCCGCTAAATTGGCCAGGCGATACCGGTCAGGATGCTCGTAAATGTAAAGAGAAACATGCTCCCGGTGCAGAGGATCGTGAGTGAGCTCATTCACCTCCGCCAGGGTCTTAGTGAGGAAAAGCTTGGCATTCAAACCGTCAGGAAAGGTCTCTTGCAGATCGTTGCTAACGTAGTCATAGCTGTCGGAGAAGAACATCGCAATCAGTTGATCGACGATCCCCGGGTCGATGAGCGGGTTATCCCCGGTTGTTTCCACAATCAGGTCAGCCCCGCAGGCCTGAACGGCGCGCAACACACGCTCCAGCACGTCGTCCACGCTTCCGCGAAAGCAACCGACCTGGAGGCGGGTTGCCAGTTGTGCGATGACGTCGTCGGATGGGTCAACCGTGGTGGCGATCACCACCTGATTCAGCAAGCGGCTCTGTTGCAGCCGCTCAATCAGCAGCTCCAGCATGGGACGGCCCATAATCGGGGCCAGCGTCTTGCCGGGGAGGCGCGTCGAACCCATTCTCGCCTCAACCGTAGCAACCACTTTCATCGCATTCTCCACCTAATTGGATATTGATCGAAGCGCGCGGCTGCACTGACCTCCGAGTGAGGTCGTAACCGCACCCGATCAGTCGAAATTGTTCAGATATAGGTTGGCAGCGGAAAAGATCAGAGACAGAACCGGCTTGGGAAGGAACGTGAGCAGGAAGAGAAGCGAGCCATAGATTGATCGGTCGGTCTCCAGGCAGCTCCTGATCCTGGCTCTTGCTTCCTGGAGTCGCAAAGCCTGCAACAGCACGCCGCCCACCCGAAGATCGTACTGCGACACGCTGACAGGTTTCCTGTGCACCGCCGGTTGCGGCGGGACGAACGTAGCGTATTCATCGCTGCCGTTTCTGTTTCTTTGGGCGGCGAAGCGCCGAATCAGGGTGAATTCGCTGACTTGCTCCTCCGCCCGCGCCAGCGTGTAGCCGCCGTCGTTCAAGCGCCACTGCCCCAGAATATCCATCAGTTTGGCTACGCCGGCAACCTCGCTGATCCGCAGCCAGAGATCGTAATCCTGCGCGTTGTGGAACTTCTCGCGGTAACCTCCAAGGGCGAGGACGACTTCCCTTCTGAACATAACGTCACTTTGCTGGTAGATGCAGCGGTGCCGCAAAGCTCTTTTTGGCGATGAGGCCCGGATGTTCCGCACGCCCACGGCCCGGCCCTGGACATCGATAATCTCTGTCCCACCGCCAACCAGGGCTATGTCGGGGTGGCGATCGAGAAAATTGACTTCCACTTCCAGCCGGTGAGGCAGCGAAATGTCGTCGGAATCCAGCCTGGCGACGTA
>JAHFUA010000108.1 GCA_023265315.1 Acidobacteriota bacterium
GGGTACGCGTCCTTCATCTGGTCGCGGACGGCGTACACCATCTGATAAAGGAACGGCTCGTTCTGCCCGAGCTGGCGCCCGTGGCGGATGGCGCGACGCATGATCTTGCGCAGCACGTATCCGCGGCCTTCGTTCGAGGGCAGCACGCCGTCGGAGATGAGGAACGTAGTGGCGCGGGCGTGGTCGGCAATCACGCGCAGAGACGCCGCGCCCCGGCTGCCCGATTCCTTCTTCAGTTCCTTATCGAGCGAGACGCCGGTCAGCTCGGCCGCGCGCTTCATCAGCGCGACGAAAAAATCAGTGTCGTAATTCGACAGCTTGCCCTGAAGCACGGCCGCCAGCCGCTCCAGGCCGGCGCCGGTGTCGATGGAAGGCTTGGGCAGAGGTTCCAGCTTGCCGGAGGCGTCGCGGTTGAACTGCATGAACACCAGGTTCCACAGCTCGACGTAGCGTCCGCACTCGCAACCGAATTTGCAATCAGCATGGCCCTGGTCGCTGGCGATGGCGCCCATGTCGTAGTGGATCTCGGAGCAGGGACCGCACGGGCCGGTGTCGCCCATGGCCCAGAAGTTGTCCTTCATCCCGAATTCGTAGATGCGGTCCTTGGGAACGCCCTGCTCGACCCAGAAGTTGAAGGCCTCCTCGTCGCGCGGCACGCCCTGCTCGCCCTTGAAGATGGTGGCGAACAGACGGTCTTTGGGGATGCCGTACCACTTGGGCGAGGTGATCAGTTCCCACCCGAAGGCGATGGCCTCGCGCTTGAAGTAGTCGCCGAAGCTGAAGTTCCCCAGCATCTCGAAGAAAGTGTGGTGGCGGTTGGTGAAGCCGACGTTCTCCAGGTCGTTGTGCTTGCCGCCGGCGCGCACGCATTTCTGCGAAGTGGTGGCGCGGGAGTAGTCGCGCTTTTCCAGGCCAAGGAATGCGTCCTTGAACTGGTTCATGCCGGCATTGGTGAACAGCAGCGTGGGATCGTTCGCCGGAACGAGGGAAGAGGAGTGCACGCGCCGGTGGCCGTGCTGCTCGAAGTATTGCAGGAACTTTTCGCGGATTTGGGCGCCGGTCAGCATAACAAGCCTTCAAGAGCTGGCATAAACCTTCATTGTAGCGAAACCGGCTCTTGGCTGTTAGCTCCTAGCTGTTGGCTTCCGACTCCAGCGCGGTCAGCACTTCGTCATCCACATCCCACCGTTTCAGGATGCGGATGATGGTCCGGCTGGTGTAACCGGCGCGCAACAGGGCGCGAAAGATCCGGGCAGCCTCTTTGGCATTCGCCGGCTTCTTGAGCCGTTTGCGGCGGAGGTATTCGCGGGCAAGTTTTTCCTCGTCGTCGCCGGCGTAGGCCGCGGTCACGGCTTTGGTGATGACGTCGGCGTGCACCCCCCGCGCCTTCAGGTCGGAGACCACGCGCAACCGGCCGAACTTCTGGTTTTCCCTGCGGTAGGAGGAGTAGGCGGCGGCGTAGGCGGTGTCGTTGAGGTACTTCTGGTCTTTCAGTCGCGCGATCACCGCCTCGACCAGCGCTGCGCTCTCCTCGCCCGCCGGCAGACGTTGCCGCAGCAGACGCTTGAGTTCGGCCACGCTGCGCATCTTTCGGGCGAGAGCGCTGACTGCGTATTCATAGAGCGTGGATTCGTCGTAGGTTTTGCGGCGGTGCAGCGGCACAGGGGTATTTCACCACAGATCGCCGGAATCGCCGAAGACATCAACTTGCTCTTCCCGTCGCCGCCGCTGGGGAACATAATGCCGCAGTTTCTTCGCAACCTTGGGGGGGTGCCATGGACAGATTACGCGTGGCGTTTGCATTGTGCCTCGTTCTGCCACTCGTCGCCTTAACTTCGAACGCACAGCAGACCACCGTCAAGCCCGGCGGCGGCCACGTGCGCACCTACTATGTCGCTGCCGATGAAGTCGAATGGGACTACGCGCCTACAGGCATGGACCGCATGACCGGCAAGCCCTTCGAGGGCTATGCCAAGGTACACACGGAACGCGGCCCGCATCGCATCGGGACCAAGTATTTGAAGGCCTGCTACCGCGAATACACCGACGGAACCTTCCATACTCTGAAGCCGCGCGCGCCCGACCAGCAGTATCTGGGCATCGTCGGCCCGGTGCTGCACGGCGAGGTGGGGGATACCATCAAAGTTGTTTTCAAGAACAACGCCAGCCATCCCTACAGCATGCACCCCCACGGCGTCTCCTACGACAAGTCATCAGAAGGTACCTTGTACGGTGGCTTGTCCTGGGAGGAGACCGGCGTGGTCGCCCCGGGCAAGACCCACACCTATGTCTGGGAGGTGCCGGAGCGCGCCGGCCCCGGCCCCACGGATCCGAGGTCACCGCAGACATGGTGCCGGACAAGACGGGAGTCTGGATGTACCACTGCCACGTGAGCGACCACATGGCGGCAGGCATGATGGCTGAGTATCAGGTGCTGCCGTAGGCCGCAGATTCCAGGGGGCGCACCGCCAGGACCTAGCTGCCATTGGTCAGAGCGGATAAGTCAACGGCTAACCGCTAAAATAGCTAGGAGCTTCTTTACCTGCCGTAGCCCGCGCGCTGCATCTCGTCGCGGGCGGCGTCGGCGGTGGAGGCAATGCCCTGCACCCGCAGCTTGAAGTCGTCGGGGTTGGAGGCGGTCTCCATGGCGGTCTCGAAGGAGATCAGTCCCTGCATGTACAGGTCGTAGAGCGACTGGTCGAAGGTCTGCATCCCGTACTGCGAGGTCCCGGTGGCCAGAGCTTCCTTGATGTTGCGGGTCCTTTCCGGGGTGACGATGCATTCCTTGATATAGGCGGTGGTGATCAGGACTTCGACTGCGGGCACGCGCCCCGCCCCGTCGCAGCGCTTGACCAGACGCTGGCTGATGACCGCCTTCAGGGTGGTCGCCAGTTGCAGCCGGATCTGCTTCTGCTCCGGCGGCGGGAAGACGGCGATGATGCGGTTGATGGTCTCCACCGCGTCCAGCGTGTGCAGGGTGGAGAACACCAGGTGCCCGGTCTCGGCCGCCAGCAGGGCGGTGCCGATGGTCTCGACGTCGCGCATTTCGCCCACCAGGATGGTGTCGGGATCCTGGCGGAGGCTGGCGCGCAGCGCCGAGGCGAACGAGGGCGTGTCCACCTCCACCTCGCGCTGGTTCACAAAGCCCTTCTTGTCGCGATGCAGGAACTCGATGGGGTCTTCGATGGTGATGATGTGCTCGGGCCGGCCGGAGTTGATGCGGTCGATCATGGCCGCCAGGGTGGTGGATTTGCCGGAGCCGGTGATGCCGGTGACCAGCACCAGCCCGCGCTGCTCGTCGCAGATCTTTTCCACAATGGGCGGCAGGTGCAGCTCGTCCAGCGGCAGGATCTTGGTGGGGATCACGCGGAAGGCGATGCCCACGTTGCCGCGCTGCTGGTAGACGTTGACGCGGAAGCGTCCCAGTCCGGCCACGCCGTAGGCCAGGTCGAGCTCGGCGTTCTCCTTGAATTTCTGCTTTTGCCGGTTCGACATCATGCTGAAGGCCATGTTCAGCATGTCTTCGGCGGAGACGCGGGGCTGGTCGGACAGCGCCACCAGCTCGCCATCCACGCGGATGTGGGGATAGTTGCCGACCTTCATGTGCAGGTCGGAAGCCTTGCGCTCCATCGCCGTGCGCAGCAATTCGTCTACGTGCATGGCCTTCCTTGTCCCGGTGAAACTAACACGAAAGGGAAGCGGCGGAAAGTAACCAGAGGGTCGCGTACTTCGGAGTCTGCGCTACCGGTTACGGCATCTCCTCGAATAGGGAAAGCATGAGCGACTGGAAGACACGGCCGCGGGTGGTGATTGTGGGCGGAGGTTTTGGCGGACTCTACTGCGCGCGTGCCCTGGCCCGCGAGCCGGTGCGCATCACCCTGGTGGACCGCAAGAACCACCACACCTTCCAGCCGCTGCTGTATCAGGTGGCCACGGCTGCGCTCTCGCCCGGCGACATCGCCTCGCCCATCCGCTCCATCCTTCGCCGGTTTGTGAACGTCGAGGTCCTGCTGGGCGAGGTGGTGGGGTTCGAGCTCGACCAGCGCCGCGTCCTGCTGCGGGACGGCGGGCGCCTGGAATACGACTACCTGGTGGTGGCTGCGGGCGCGCAGCACTCCTATTTTGGGCATGGCGAGTGGGAGTCTCTGGCGCCCGGGCTGAAGACCATCGAGGACGCACTCGAGATTCGCCGGAGGGTGCTGCTGGCCTACGAAATGGCGGAACGCCAGGCAGCGCTGGGCAAGGATCCCGGGCCGCTGAACTTCGTCATCGTAGGTGGCGGCCCCACCGGTGTGGAACTGGCCGGGGCCATCGCCGAGATCGCCACGCGTACCCTGGCCAAAGACTTCCGCCTGATCCAGACCAAGCGCTCCCGCGTGCTGTTGCTCGAAGCCGGACCGCGCGTGCTGCCCACCTATCCCGAGGACTTGTCCCGCAAGGCGGAGAAACAGCTTCGGGAGCTGGGCGTGGAAGTGCGCACCCGCGCCCTGGTGACGGGCGTGAACCAGGACCAGATCCGCGTCGGCGACGAGGTCATTCCCGCCACGGTGACGGTGTGGGCGGCGGGAGTGGCGGCCTCCGGCCTGGGCCGCCTGCTTTCAGACCATACCGACGCCGCGGGGCGGATTCCGGTGGGAAGCGATTGCAGCCTGCCGCGACACCCCGAGGTCTTCGTCATCGGCGACCTGGCGCTCTTCAAGGACGAGCACGGAAAACCCTTGCCCGGGGTGGCGCAGGTCGCCATCCAGCAGGGCCGCGCGGTGGCGAAGAACATCGGGCGCGAGTTCAAAGGGCAGCCGCGCCAGCCCTTCCGCTACAAGGACCTCGGGAGCCTCGCGACCATCGGCCGCGCCGCCGCGGTGGCTGACATCTTCGGCATTCATCTTTCTGGTCTGATCGCCTGGGTGGTGTGGCTCTTCATCCACATCCTGTGGCTGATCGGCTTCCGCAACCGCCTGCTGGTGATGGTGAATTGGACCTGGGCGTACTTTGCCTCACAGCACGGACCGCGGCTGATCACGGAGAGGGAGTGGTAGTGGAGCTTCAGAGATATATATTCCGCTGTCATGCTGGGCGAGTGCGGGCTGCTTTTGCCCGCACGAGTCGAAGCGCCCCTACCCTCACGATATCTCTTCGAATAGGGGTCCTTCGACTCGCGCGCCAACGCCTGCCCTGAGCGAGGTCGAAGGGTCGGGCGCGCTCGCTCAGGATGACAGAGCGTATATCTACGCCGTGGCCGGCATCTGGAGGGGCTCGTCGGCGCTGCCGCCGTAGATCGGAGGCACCTTCGACCCCATGGGCCGCAGGTAGGTCGCCAACTGGCCGCGGTGGTGTACGCTGTGGTTGTTCATGAAACCCAGGTAAAACACGGCGGGTAGGTTGAACATCCCCAGGAAATTGATGGGCGAGGTCAGTTGCGCCGGGGTCATGGCGCGCAAACGCTGCACCGCGCGCTTGAAGTTCTTGTCGTACCAGGCGACCAGCTCGGCCACGGAGTTCGGCCTTTCTTTGTCGTAGCGCGGGTCGGGGAAGGTGAACCTGCCTTCCGTGATCTGTTCCACGAATTGCACGTCTTCTGAGGCGATATGCCAAGCCAGGTCCCAGGCGGTGCGCGCCTTGGGGTCGGGACGGTATTCGCGCTTGGTGTCGGGGATGGCGGCCAGCACTTTCTTTGTGGTTTCGCATTCATTCAGCAAACCTTCGCACATGATCTCGCGATAGGCGGCGGCGAATTCCGGAGTGATGCCGGGGCGGGGTGCGGTGGACATGGGTATCCTCCTCTGCAGAAGTGGTTCGCTGCTTAGACGATTTGAGGCCGGGTATGGTCGCTCAAATTTTCGCACCATGAGGGCGCCGGAGCTCCGGTGCCCCGCGCCTGGGAGAAAAAGTTTATACCGTGACCGGCTGCGCGCTCGCCACCGGCACCGGCGTCAGCCAGTGGAAGCGGTCGGGCACGAGGCCGTTGACGATGTTGAAGAACTCCCGTTGGATCGCCTTGGTGATGGGACCCACCGCGCCCTTGGCCACGGGGATCTTGTCCACCGAACGGATAGGGGTGATCTCGGCGGCGGTGCCGCTGAAGAACACTTCGTCGGCGATGTAGAGCATCTCCCGCGGGAGCATCTGCTCGACCACGGGAACGGCCATCTCCTTGGCCAGTTGAATCACGGTGTCGCGCGTGATGCCCGGCAGGATCGAATTGCCCAGCGGCGCGGTGTAGAGCGACCCCTGATAGACCAGGAACAGGTTTTCCCCCGAGCCCTCGCTGACGTAGCCTTGGACGTCGAGCGCAATGCCCTCCACATAGCCGTTGATCAGGGCTTCCATCTTGATGAGCTGCGAATTCATGTAGTTGGCGCCGGCCTTGGACATGGCGGGCATGGTGTTGGGCGCCAGCCGATTCCAGGAGGAAACGCAGACGTCCACGCCTTCGTCGGAGCCGTGGCCCAGGTAGCGGCCCCACTCATAGTTGACGATGTACACGTCGATGGGCGACTCCAGGGGGTTCACGCCCAACTGTCCGTAGCCACGCAGCGCGATCGGCCGGATATAGGAGGGCACCACGCCGTTCACCCGCACCAGTTCGATCATTGCCGCCACCAGCTCTTCCCGGCTGTACGCCACGTTCATGCGATAGATTTTGGCCGAGTTGATGAGGCGCTGCGCGTGCTCCTGGGCGCGGAAGATGGCCGGGCCCTTGGGCTGGGAGTAGCAACGGACGCCTTCAAACACCGCCGAGCCGTAGTTCACCACGTGCGCCATCACGTGCAGGGTGGCGTCGTCCCAGTTGATGAATTTCCCATTGTGCCAGATTTTCTCGGTCTTCTTGACGGCCATGAATGGGCTCTCCTTTTGAGGGTAGGTGCTACGAATGCTTGGGTTTAATGCACTGGGGTGCGCAAAACATTATACCCGGACGCATCAGCCGCCACGGTACATTTGACGCGCGCGAGCGACCCAGGGTGGAGCAGGCCTTTCAGGCCTGCGTTGGCTGGCGCCCTTTAACTGTCGGCTTCAGCCGCTGAGGGACTTTCTTCTCCTGGCGAGAGCCTAGGAACTGCAGTAAGGAACTCGCCATGACCATTCCCTACCGCGGTCACACCGGGAAATCGACCTACTTCATCACCGCATCGACTCCGCCAACCCGAAATTTGCCCTAGACAGCGTCCCGCAGAGGTTGAGATTGCCAGCTTGGGAGGCGTTCGTCCACAAATAGCTGCTGCCCCAGCGGCTAAAGCCGAACTCCATCCATGCCGCCATTATGCAGGGCTGAAGCCCTGCTCCACCCAATGATGTGGAGGACTGAAGCTTTTCCTTCTACTGTCGTGTTGAGGGGCTTGCCTTAACGACGGTTGGCAACATGAAAGCCGTCCGGCGGGTCTGGGGCCTCATCCCCACTGAAGAAACGTCCTTTTGCGGCGGCCATCTCCGGCATGGCCAGCAAAGGCTGCTTATAGTCGTTGCGCGCGTTCCAGAACAGAAAACCGATGCCGCCGTTCTCCCGCGCCACGCTCACCTGGGTGAGGATGTAATCCGTCGAATAGCTCTTGGTGCGCCAGGCGAAGGCTTGCAGCCAGGGTCGCAGCACCACGCCTGAGCCCTGCGTGATCTGCTGGAACTTGATCATGGACTCTGAGATGAAGTGCTCGGGAGCGTCGCCGGGATGGGCTATGCCATCCATGCCGAAGAAGTGCGAGGGATAGATCATGGGCGAGAGCACGTCGCAGCGGCGCGCCATGGCGACGATGTCCTGCCCGGTATGCGCAAGGTCGATGGGCCGCTGCCAGGCCATCACTCCGAAGACGTCCAGCGAGAACAGCACGCCTTCATGCCGCATCTCGGCATAGGCGCGGTCGAGGAAGTGCGCGATCACGTCGGAGCGCTTCCAGTCGGTATGTTCGGTTTGGAATGCAAACTGGGCGTCGGCCTGGTCGCCCTCGGCAGGGAAGCGGACATAGTCGAACTGCACTTCATCCACGCCGGAGGCGGCGGCGTAGCGCGCCAGCGCGATGTTGTAGTCCTCGACCTCGGTGCGGGAGGGGTCGGTCCACACCAGCTTGCCGTTCTCGCGCCAGGGCTGGCCGCTGCGGCGCGAGCGCACCGCCAGCTCGGGATGGTGGGCGACCAACTGCTCGTCGCGGAAGATGGCGATGCGCGCGATGGCGTGCATCCCCTGCGCGTGCAGGAAGCGCGCCAGCTTGGGCAGGCTGCCGATGGGCGGATGGCGGCGCACTGTGGCGAGCGGATGCGAGAACGGCGTAGCGAGCAGTCCGGCCACCGGCTCGGGAACCTCGGGCGCGCCGATGCTCAGCGAGCCATCGCTATCCTTGATGTCGAACACCACGGCGTTGCCTCCCACCTGCCGCCAGCGCCGGATCAGCTCGAGGCCGCGCTCACTGGTGGCCATCAGCCCCGTCAGGTAAATGGCGCGGACTTCGAAGTCGCGGGGTACTACGACAGGTCGCTCCACGATGCGTCCCCGCAGGAGCCCGGGGATGGTGACCGGCTGTCCTTTTCTGAGGAAGTTGCCCTGGATGCCGTTCTCCCGGCGGATGGCGGACTCGAACTCCGACAGGGTCATGAACGAAGTCACGGGCAGGTAGGCGCGCGCGACCGCTGCCACGCTCTCTCCTGCCTTGGCGTTGTGCACTCCGGGCGCCGGTTCGGGCGTGAGCGCAGGAAACGCCGCCGGTTGGGGCGCGCGCCTGGACTCGAGCGACACCGGAACCAGAATGGGGGCCGGAC
Source organism: Acidobacteriota bacterium (assembly GCA_023265315.1). Lineage (GTDB taxonomy): Bacteria > Acidobacteriota > Terriglobia > Terriglobales > Acidobacteriaceae > JAHFUA01. The sequence goes on from JAHFUA010000108.1 coordinate 8,746, forward strand.
GCGCAACTGCGACCGCAACCGGCTCCGCAGACTGCCGTGGAGCTTCGAAGTTTAATGACGGGGTGGCCCAAAAAAGAAATGCACCGAGGAGGGAGAGAAATAAATTGCCGGCAACCACGCGGGGGCCCAACTGCATACGATTTCGCGCTCCAACCCTGGAACAAGCCGATCGTAGCACGAAGACCGAGTGACTCTTGCCGCCGCATTAGACGCTGCCGGTGACGTTAGGGATGTGTCGAAAATAACCTCCCGCCAAGCTTTTTTCCACAGCGCGCGCGCTTCCCAGCGCGTCCTCCGCATCTAATATTTTGCATGGATGTGGAGGGCCAGTCTTTGCAGTTCGAATGGGCTTCCGCTCCATCTCACGGCCCGAACGAAGCAAGGAAGGGCCCGATACTTATGAAGACCGGCTTAAACACCGCGCTCGATCCCAGCCGCCGCAGCAGCGACGCGCAGGAATTCGAGACTGCGCTGCGGCGCAGGATCGTGGGGCAGGACGCGGCCATCGAGAAAGTCGCCGAGATCTACCAGATGTTTCTCGCGGGGCTGAACGCGCCCGGCCGTCCCGTAGGCAACCTGCTTTTCCTGGGCCCGACCGGCTCGGGAAAGACGCGCGTGGTCGAGGCCATGGCGGAAGCCCTGTTCGGCGACGCGCGCACTTGCATCAAGATCGACTGCGCAGAATTCCAGCACAGCCACGAGATCGCCAAGCTGATCGGCTCGCCGCCCGGCTACCTGGGCCATCGCGAGACCCATCCCCTGCTGACTCAGGAAGCGCTCAACCAGTGGCATACCGACAAGCTGAAGCTCACGCTGCTGCTGTTCGACGAGATCGAGAAAGCCTCGGACGCGCTGTGGCAACTGCTGCTTGGCATCCTCGACAAAGCCACGCTCACCCTGGGCGACAACCGGCGCGTGGACCTCTCCCACTGCATTATCGTGATGACCTCGAACCTGGGGGCTCCGGAGATGAACGGGATGATGAATGCGGGAATGGGCTTCACGCAGTCGCCGGCCACCGTGGATGACCGTCTGGACGAGAAGATTCAGCGGGCGGCCATCGAAGCGGCGAAAAAGAAATTCGCTCCCGAGTTCATGAATCGGATCGACAAGGTTGTGGTCTTCAGGACCCTGCGCCCGGAGGACGTCGAGAAAATCCTGGAAATCGAGCTGGGCCTGGTGCAGCAGCGCATCCTGCAGGCCAGCGGTAACAACCAGTTCCTCTTCAGTTGCACGGAGAAGGTGAAGAAGTTCCTCATGCAGGAGGGCATCGACGCCAAGTACGGGGCGCGCCACCTGAAGCGGGCCATCGAAAAGAACCTCGTCTTCCCGCTGGCCAATCTGGTGGCTACCGCGCAAGTGAAGCTCGGCGACTTCGTGCGCATCGACATGAATGGCGACAACCGGCTGGTGTTCGTCAAGGAGGCCGAAGGCGCCCTGGCTCCAATTTTGCTGGAGAAGTACAGCCAGGAAGCGGGAGCGGTGGCCGCCACGGCGCGCACCACCCGCAGCGCCGGTCGGCGCGAATTCAGCGCCACGCCTCTGCTGAACCGCCAGAAGTAACGGTTGCACACCAGGGGACGGGCGCCTCCGGCGCCCCGCAATTCCAACGCCGAGCAGCACCCGTGCATCTAATCCTATATCTCGGCAAGCGTAAGCATGGCGGCACATCCTGTTCCGGTTCTGTAGAATCGTGCGCTTGCAGGCAGGAGAGAAAGCATGAAACCCCGTTCGATCGTGACCCGGCTCCTGGCGTTGATGCTGGCAGTGGGATTCAGCGCCACGGAGATGCTGGCCGCCATCTCCACCCCGCAGTTGCCCTATCCCGGGGACACCGGCGTCAGCAAGCAGCAGCAGGAGGAGATCGGCGGGCGAGCCATGGGCGAGGTCTACAAGCAGATGCCCGTCCTGCCGGACTCCAGCCCGGAGACGCAGTACGTGCAGCAGCTCGGGCGCAAGCTGGTCGCCGTCATTCCCCAGCAATACTCCTGGCCGTACGAGTTCCACGTCATCCCGCAGAAGAGCATCAACGCTTTCGCCCTGCCGGGCGGGCCCATCTTCGTGAACCTCGGGACCATCATCGCCGCCGACAATGAAGCCGAGCTGGCGGGCGTGCTGGCGCACGAGATGTCGCACGTCTACATGCAGCATTCCATCAAGCAGATGAAGAAGACGCAGTGGACGCAGGGCATCGCCGGCCTGCTGGGGGCGATTTTGGGCAGCGTGGGAGGCGCGGTCGGGACCCTCGGGCAACTGGGCGCCGGCATCGCCGGCGGCGTGCTGACCATGAAGTACTCGCGCGCCGACGAGGCCCAGGCCGATAGTGTGGGCGCCATCATCATGTACAAGGCCAGCTACGATCCCCACTACATGGCGAAGTTCTTCCAGAAACTGGCCAGCATGGGTGACAGTGGTCCGCAGTTCCTGAGCGATCACCCCAACCCTGGCAATCGCATGCAGGCGATTGAGCAGGAGGTAGGGAGCTGGCCGCCGAAGAATTTCGTGAACAACAGCCGGGCGTTCGTCCGGGTGAAGCGGCACGCCCAGGGCGTGCGCGCTTACAGCGCCCAGGAGATCTCGCAGGGTGCGAGGTCCGGCCAGTGGGCGCGGCAGAACCGCGAGAAGGGCTCGATTCCCCCCAGTGTCGCGGCGGCTTCCGCGGCCAGTTCCAGGACCGCCACCGGCGGAGACATCTCCAACGTGTCTTATCGCGAGGTCCGGCCCAGCGACAACTTCACAACCCTCTGGAACGACCGGTTTGCGATTTCCTATCCCGACAATTGGCGCGTGTTTCGCGACCAGAGCGGCAACGGCGTCACCATCGCTCCGGCGGCGGGAGTCACGGAAGGGGCCGTGGCGTACGGGGTGGTGATCAACGTGGCCAATCCCAACACCTCTTCTCTGGACCAGGCCACGCAGGACGTCATCAGCGCCCTCGAGCAATCCAATCCCGGGCTGCGCGCCCGCGGCCGCCCGCAGCCGGTGCGCGTCAATGGCGTCGAGGGGCGCTCCGTGGACCTGACGGGAGAGTCTCCGATCGAACAAGACGGGAACCCTGTGATCGAGCACGACTGGCTGGTCGCGTTGCCTCACCCCCAGGGCGGCATCCTGTATGCTGTCTTTATCGCCCCGGAGCGCGACTTCAGCGAGCTGCGCCCTGCCTATGAGACCATGCTGCGCAGTTTGCACCTACGGTAGGACAGAATCCGCCGGCATCTCATCGTGTCTCTGTCTTCGCCGGCAAGGCTGTGCGGGCGGCATCTCTCTTGGGGACGGCGGCGTAATAATCCTCGCGGC
>JAHFUA010000174.1 GCA_023265315.1 Acidobacteriota bacterium
AAAACAGCATTACGCCTAGCACGTCTGAAGCAACAGAGATAGCGAAGCAGGAGAGATGGTTCCCGCATCCTAAGGAAGTGCAGTTGGGGGTTACTTTTGACAGCGGGAGGGCGGTTTTCGCTTTCCGGGCAAAAAAGTGGCCATGCTATACTGTGCATAATCGCTCACTGTGCACACGGGGAGTCGCACTCGAGGGTATCGGCATCATGGCACGTAGTTCTCGTCGCTTTGTTTTCCTTGTAGTTTTCGTTTTGGTTCTTTGCGGATTCCTGGGCGCCTTATTCGGGCAGAAGGTCAGCCCGGCCGCTCCCGGCAGCGATGCCGAGGTCCGCGACAGCCTGCGCACCTTCACCCAGGTTTACGACATCGTGGAGCAGAACTATGCCGAGCCGGTGAATCCGGACAAGGCCATCTACAACGGCGCCATCCCCGGCATGTTGCGAGTCCTCGATCCGCACTCCAACTTCTTCGATCCCAAGTCCTATGCCCTGCTGCGCGAAGAGCAGCGCGGCAAGTATTACGGGGTGGGGATGACGGTGGGGCCGCGCAACAACAAGGTCATCGTGATCGCGCCGTTCGTGGGCACGCCCGCCTATCGTGCCGGCATCCGCCCCGGCGACGTGATCATCGCCGTGGACGGCAAGCCTACCGACAACCTGACCACCAGCGAAGTCGCCGAGATGCTGAAGGGCCCCAAGGGAACCACGGTGCGCATCACTATCCTGCGCGAGGGCTCGGACAAGCCTCTGGACTTCAGCGTGGTGCGCGACGAGATCCCGCGCGCCAGCGTGGACTTGCACTTCATGATCAAGCCGGGCATCGGCTACATGCACATCTCCGGCTTCAATGAGACCACGGACACCGAGGTCGGCCAGGCCTTGCAGCAGTTCGGCGACCTCAAAGGCCTGGTCCTCGACCTGCGCCAGAACCCCGGCGGGCTCTTGAGCGAGGGCGTGGGCGTGGCTGACAAGTTCCTGAAGAAGGGACAGGTGATCGTCTCCCACCACGGGCGCGCCTCGGCGGAGAAGGTGTATCGCGCCAGCCACGGCAACGGCGGCAAGGACTATCCGCTGGTGGTGCTGGTGAACCGCGGGACGGCATCGGCGGCGGAGATCGTCGCCGGCGCCATCCAGGACCACGACCGCGGCCTGGTAGTGGGCGAGAACACCTTTGGCAAAGGGCTGGTGCAGACCGTGTATCCGCTTTCCGAGAACACCGGCCTCGCGCTCACTACCGCCAAGTACTACACCCCCAGCGGGCGGCTGATCCAGCGCGAGTACACTGGCCTCTCGCTCTATGACTACTACTACAACAAAGGCGAGAACGGTAACGGCAACCACGAGGTGAAGCTCACCGACAGCGGCCGCACCATGTATGGCGGCGGGGGCATCAGCCCCGACGTCAAGGTGGCCACCCCCAAAACCAATAAGTTCCAAGACTCGCTCTTGCAGCACTACGTGTTCTTCAACTTTGCCAAGCATTACCTGATCAACCGCCACGTCTCGCGCAGCTTCGAAGTTGACGACCAGGTGATGAGCGAGTTCCACAAGTTCCTCGACGACCAGAAGGTGGCCTACACTGAAGCCGAGCTGCTCGAAAACGCCGACTGGATCAAGGGCAACGTCAAGAGCGAGCTGTTCATCTCCGAGTTCGGCCAGCAGGAAGGGCTGCGGGTGCGGGCCGAAACCGATCCCCAGGTGCTGAAGGCGCTCGACCTGCTGCCGCAGGCCAAGGCCCTGGCCGACAACGCCCGCAAGATCGTGGCTGAGCACCAGTCCAAGGCGCTCAACCAGCAGTAGAGGATTTCAATTGGAAGTCTCCAGGCCCGCAGAGATGCGGGCCTTTGTTTTGCGGGAGACAAGCTTCGGCTACTTTGCCTCTACCGGTTTCTTCAGTTCCTCGGTGACCGCCGGCGGCAGCTTCTCGAAGCGGCTTAAAACCAGGATCACCTGCCAAATCTCGCTGTCGGTCATGAGGTTGCCCCAGGCGGGCATAGCAGTCCAGCGCACCCCGTGCTTGATGATGTAGAAGTTTTCGTGATCGGGCAAGACGGGGACCTGCTTCATGAATTGCGGCACCCGGGGATAGAAGGAGCGCCCGTAGTCGCTGTTAGGATTGACGGGGCTGCCGTGGCAGTCCGAGCACTTGTGGCGATAGAGGCGCGCGCCCGCCAGCAGGTTCTCCTCGGTAGGCGGCAGCGGATTCCTCTGCTGGGCAGCGTGGCGCCCGGTGGACTCATCCATCGCGCTACCCGCGATGCGCTCTTCCAAAGCCGATGGGTTCCGGTCGGCGCGCAGGTCGAGGAGCCCAAGCCGCGCATAGCCGTACACTCCCGCCGCCAGCGCAATCGCGCCGACCACGATGCCACGGATGAAATTCCGCATTGCGTTCTCCTTGTCGCCCAGGATGACGTGGCGCGGGCACCCCTTCGACTTCGCTCAAGGCAGGCTCTCGCCCGCGGCCTTTGGGAAGCCCTCCCTAGCCTAAGGCAGGCGAGCAAAAAATGAAACGCCAACGCGAGACGCGGCATGCTGCATCTCTTACTTGCCGACGTCCTCGTTCCAGAGATCGGGGTGCTGGGCGATGAAGGCCCGCATCAGCGCGACGCACTCGGGATCGTCGAGCACAGTCACGCCAATGCCGTTCTGGGCAAACAGCTCCTCCGCTCCCAGAAAGTTGCGATTCTCCCCGATCACCACGCGCGGGATGCGGAACAGCAGGCTGGTTCCGGTGCACATGATGCAGGGGCTGAGGGTGCTGACCAGAATGAGCTGCGGCCAGTCGCGGCGACGCCCGGCGTTGCGGATCGAGACCACCTCGGCGTGCGCCGTGGGATCGCCAGTCTGCACCCGCAGGTTGTGGCCGCGCGCCACGATGCGGCCGCTGGCATCGGCCAGCACCGAGCCGATGGGCAGGCCGCCTTCCTTCAAACCCAGTTTCGCCTCGGCAAGCGCTTCGCGGAGAAGCAGTCGGGGGTCCATGGTCACTCCTCGGGGGTCACGCGCCACGGGCAAGCGTGACGTATCCTGCGGCAACCCCTCCGGGCTCTTTTCTAAATCAGGCCGCACCGGTTATCAACGAGGGGGACGAAGGTGGTGGTGGCAGCGGCGCTCGCCATTTTACTCAGGGCAGTCTGCCCGAGGCCGGGCGGGTTGCCGCTCCAGCTTGTCTGCTAAAATGATTTGGCCGACCGGGTGGGGCTATAGCTCAGCTGGGAGAGCGCATCGTTCGCAACGATGAGGTCGTCGGTTCGATCCCGACTAGCTCCACCAAGAT
>JAHFUA010000109.1:0-5503 GCA_023265315.1 Acidobacteriota bacterium
CGGCGTTCGTGCTGCTCAATCGCGTGGATGGTGCAGATGTTAGGGTGATTGAGGGAGGAAGCGGAGCGCGCCTCGCGCTGGAATCGCTCAAGCAACTGGCTGTCCTGGGCCATTTCAGGAGGAAGAAACTTCAGGGCCACGCGGCGGCCGAGCTGGGCGTCCTGGGCTTCGTACACTACTCCCATGCCACCCGAGCCCAGTTTGCGGAGAATCTTGTAATGCAACAAGGACTGGCCGATGAGGGGATCCTGGTTCATATTAGCCGGCTGATGGTATGCGGCGGCGCGGGTGCCGTCAAGGAGACGGCGGGGCTCCTCTTGATCTGGACGACCCAGCACGCGAGGCTCTTTCGTGAACTCCCCATCGAGCGTTTACAGGTCCATGCAGCTGTCTACCTGGGAACCGGCAATTCGTTCAGCTACCACCCACACCCAGACAAGAATACATCCCGCGACCGTGCGATAGGGAGCGAGCTCCGGCGTCGCATGCAGGCAATCGACAGAGAGTTTCAACTGCTCCGGCAACCGCCGAGGCCGACCCGTGCGGGAAGCACCTAGAATAGTAGCCGCCTTGAGCCCCCCGGCCTGAGCATCCTCGTCGAGCTGCCCAAACAATCCATTTTTCACCTCACAGCGAAGGGTGATTTACGTCACAGCGCCAGCCGGGAGCGGGCGTCTCCAATAGTGGTTGGTTATCAGACCAATCTACCTCATGGTGGCTTCGGGCAAAGTCGAGTTCGAGGCGATTCGGCGGGACAAGGTTTACGCAGAAGTCGCCCGGCAAATCCAGAACCAGATCCTGGAACACCTGAAGCCCGGTGACGTGCTTCCTCCCGAACGTGAACTGGCGCAGAAGTTCGGCGTCAGCCGCGGCTCGGTGCGCGAAGCCATCCGCAGCCTGGAGCTGATTGGGCTGGTAAAGCCGCACCAGGGAATAGGAACGGTGGTGCGCGAGCCCTCGGCGGATACTCTGGTCAGCCCCCTGGCTGCGGTCATCGTGCAGAAGCGCAAGCTGGTGGGGGAGCTTCTGGACGTCCGCAAGATCATCGAACCGCCACTGGCACGGCGTGCCGCGCTGCACGCCAGCGCCGCCCAGATGGCTGAGATGGAACAGATCCTGGAACGGCAGAGTGAAAAAGTGCGGCGCGGCGAGATGACGATCGAGGAAGACAGCGAATTCCACTACCAAATTGCGCTGGCGGCCGACAACTCGATCGTCCTGCGGCTTGTGGATGTCCTGATGGACCTGCTGCGGGAAACCCGCGAACGGTCGTTGCAGACCGGAGGCCGCCCGCAGAAATCGCTGGCTGGCCACCGGCGGATCCTGGCGGCCCTCAAGCGCCACGACCCGGCTGCTTCCGAAGCGGCCATGCGACAGCACCTCGGAGAAATCGAAGACATCGTTTTAGGAAAGCTTTAATACAGAAACGGAGGTATCAAATGGGCCAGTTATTCGCGGTTGAAATCATCTACCGAGGGGTCTTCCAGAAGACCCTCGCCAAGGGCATCTGCCGCGGGATCGTCCTGGCTGCGCACGAGGAAGGCAAGCCAGGCATCTCCTTCGGCCGGTATGGCGACAGTCCCGAACGCAACGGCATCCCGGCGAAGAGCTTCGCCATCGTGGCCAGCGATGAGCAGACGCTCGAGGCCGGCATGGCCCAGTACGAACCGAAACAGGTGGATGTGGCCGTGGTCCTGGACGACACCCTATGCAAGGGCGCCGAATCCTGGGGCTGGTACGGCCTGGAGAGGGTGAATCGCTCGGTGAAGCCCGGCGGCACGCTGATCGTGGTCTCTCTGCAGGAGGCGAAAGACTTGCTGAAGGTGATCCACAAGACGGAGCAACCTTACAAGCTAGGGACGGTGAAAGGCATCGCCAGCTTTTCCGGGATGTGGGTCTACAAGGATGACCACACCGACGTCCGCGTCCTGGGCGCGATCGCCAAGGCTCTGCCGGAGCTGGTCAGCCTGGCCTCGGTCGAAAGATTCATCCAGGAAAAGCTGAAGAACGAGCTGAAGGTGACATCCGCCCACCTGGCGTGCGAGCGGTTCTCCACCATCAACGTCAAGCCCGGCCAGGGCAATGGCGAGAAACCCTTCCACTTCGAATTGCCCGGTTGGCACAAGATGCGGGCGGGCGTTGCCATCGACGGTCTGGTCGAGCGCGGTGGTCCCTATGCCGACCCGGTCACGGGGCAAGTCGGCGGGTTCCGCCCGGCGCGCAACGAGAAGTTCAAGAAGTACACCACGCGGACCATGCGTCCGGTGGTGAACTTTGCGACCTGCACCAAGTGCACGTTATGCTGGCTGAACTGCCCGGATGCGTCGTTCGACGTTACGCCTGACGGCACCTACGACGCCAACCTGCAATCCTGCTGTGGATGCGGCATCTGCGAAGCCGTGTGCCCGGTCCCCAACTGCATCACCATGGTCGGCGAGAGCGGGTTCCACGACAACGCCAGCCAATGGGAAGCCTTCCGCAAGGACAAGACCGCTTACACCGCATGGCTGAAGACGGTCATTGCACCGGCCGGCGATCGCTCCCACGGCTTCCGTTATCGCGGCCAGTACAAGGAACAAATCGCAACCGCTTTGGAAGTTGCAAAAGGCTGACGACCACCCCAGAACGCGCAAAAGCGGCGCGTTCCGGGGACCCCGGACGCCCGGAAAAGGAGATTGGTATGGCAACACTGACAATGCCTGTAGAACAAAAGAAGAAGGTTGAGCAGGAAGCCCTGATCACCGGAGCGGAAGCCATTGCGGTCGCTTGCAAGCTGGCCAACGTGGATGTGGTCACGGCCTATCCCATCCGTCCCTACGACACGGTGATGCAGTACATCTCTCAATTGAAAGCCGATGGCGAGATGGATTGCGAGTACATCGTGGCCGAGGGTGAGCACTCGCAGTTCGAGATCGTGAAGCACGCCTCGGTTTGCGGCGCGCGCGTGTTCTGCGGATCGAGCGGCGTAGGCTGGATGTACGCCATGGAAGCCCTCACCGTAACCCCGGCCCTGCGCGTTCCCATGGTGGCCATGGTCGGCAATCGCGCCCTGGATGATCCCGGAGCGTTCGGCGTGGAACACAACGACGCTCTGGCCGTGCGGGACCTGGGCTGGCAACTGGTGTGGGTAAACAGCGCGCAGGAAGCCCTGGACACTGCCCTCATCGCCTATCGCGTGGCCGAGGACCGCCGCATGTTCGTGCCTATCGCCCTCAGTTGCGACGGCGCCTTCCTCACCCACTCCCAGGCGCTGGTGAAGATCCCGACGCAGGAACAGGTGAAGGAATTCCTGCCGCCTTACAAGCGCGGCGACCTGCTGCTGCACCCCGACAACGTGATCTCCGTCGCTCCGCAAGTCAACGAGGACTGGGTAATGGAGATCCGGCGGCAGAATTTCGAGGTCACTGAGCGTGCCTGCGACGTGATCCGCGAAGTCTATGCCGATTTCGAGCGCATCTTCGGCCGCAAGTATGGCAACCCATTCTTCGAAGAGTACATGACCGAGGACGCCGAGGCCGTGCTGCTGGGAATGGGAACGCTCTCCACTCCGGTAAAGGTCGCCATCCGCAAGATGCGCGAGCAGGGCCAAAAGATCGGCTTCGTGCGCTTGCGCTGGTTCCGTCCCTTTGCCGGCGACGAACTGGCCAAGACCCTCCGGCGCTTCAAGGCCGTAGGCATCATCGACCGCGACTTCTCCTTCGGCTCACCGCACCTCAGCGGCGTGGTGGCCACCGAAGTACGGTCCGCCATGTATCCCGGCGACGGCGCCAGGCCGCCAGTGCTGGGCTTCATCTGCGGTCTGGGCGGACGCGAAGTCACGCTGCCGGACGTCGTGAAGATGTCCGAGATCACCTTCGAAGCCGCCAAAGGGAAATCGCAACCCTTGACGCAATGGATCGGGCTGCGGGGGTAACGCGCACGCGTTCCCGAGCGCCGGAAAGGACAAGCACAACATGAGCACATTCGTAGACACGAGACCAACGCAGGACCTGGAATCCTTCAAGGGAGTGAAGAAGGTTCCGCACGAGGAGTACTACTCGTCCGGCCACCGCACCTGTCAGGGCTGCGAAGCGGCGCAGATCATGAAGCTGATGGCCAAGGCCGCGGGCCCCAGGACCGTCGTTCTGGGCAGCACCGGGTGCATGTACGTGGCCAACACCTCGTACTATGCCACGCCCTGGGGCCTGCCCTGGATGCACACCCAACTGGGCAGCGCCGGCTCAGCAGCCCTGGGCGCGGCCGCGGCTTTCCGCGCGCAGATGCGCAAGGGCGCGATGAAGGACGAGCCCATCAACGTCATCGCCTTCTGCGGCGACGGCGGCGGCGCCGACATGGGCCTGAACGCCATATCCGCCACGCTGACTCATCCCGACTACAACCTGCTGATCCTTATGTACGACAACGAGTCGTACGCCAACACCGACATCCAGATCTCGGGGACGTCGCCGTACGGGGTCAACACCTCGTTCAGCACGCCGGGGAAGGTGACGCGCATCATGCACCACCGCTGGAAGAAGAACGTGGCGCCACTGATGATCGCCGGCCACCCCACCTGCAAGTACGTGGGCACGATCTCTACGTCCTACGCTTTGCAGGCGATGAACTGCGTCCGCCGGGCGCTTTCCATCGGCGGGCCGACGTTTATCCACTGCCTGAACCCGTGCCCCAAGGGCTGGGATTTCGATCCCGTGCTCTCGCACGAGCTGGGCGAACTGGCGGTGAACACCGGCATCTGGCCTCTCTACGAGGTCATCGAGGGCAAGCTGAAGCTGTACGGCAAGACCGAGCAGATCGCCAACGGCAAGTTCAAACGCCTGCCAGTGCGCGATTACTTACTCAAGCAAGGGAGATTTGCGCATTTCACCGAGGAAGACGTCGATTTCTTCCAGAGCAAAATTGATGAAATGTGGGACAAGTGGCTGGTTCCTGGCGTGATCCCACTCCTGAAGGACCTTGAAGGCTGACAAGTTCCGCCCTCCCCACAAGGGAGGGCGGCTTTCTTCCTGAGCTTTCGTAAGCGGCTGGAAGGAGTGGCAAGGCGGGGAACTGCTGCCCAGAAAGCCACCCAGGAGGGTGCCGACGGTTACGTCCACCCCGAGCGTCCTTTCAAAAAGGAAATCCTGGCTAAGACACGGGTGCGACGGATCGCTCAGAAAACGAGGGCAGCCGAGAAACGTGAGGCGCAGGAAGCCGAAGTAGCGGGAGGAGAAGAATGCCGTCCCCCTCGCACCGAGTCGAGTGCCGCTCCGACAGCCAACTGCGCGAATGTGCCGGATTCCTTTAGGTGCTATGCCGCAACGCGTCGGCTTCGCTTCTGCTTGATCTCTTCTTCAGCACGAAGCCAGTCTTCCACATCGTGGCCGTCTTCCCTTCCGCGCTGCTCGTACAGTTCATAGGCGCGACGGCGAATCTCATCCTCAACATTGGGAACCGGATTTTCGTACTGCCGGACTGACGCTGGTGACTTGCTGGGAGGGTGGGCAGTCATGGGGGAGTTCCTCCT
>JAHFUA010000109.1:5603-11979 GCA_023265315.1 Acidobacteriota bacterium
CTGCAACTGCTCGGCGTTAGCAAAGGATGGGCTAGAGTTTAGGAGCGCCACGAACTTTGGTCAATCCCCCAAATTCGGTGCAAGCCCGTTCCGGATGGGGCTGGCTGTGGTCCGATTGCGACGCGCAGAAATTGCGCGATGGCTTGATCGGGGCACTAGGTCGCGGTTGTAGCCCCGCTAACAGCCTCTCGCGCTCCGGACATCCGGGACGTTGCCCACTTTTACTTCTACGACTCCTACCGTCCTACCGAGGCGTAAAAGGCGTTGTTGCCTGAGCGCAAGTCCTTGCCGTAGGAAAAGATGATTCCCACCCCGAGCGCGCGCACTTTGGCCTGTACTCCCGTGTCCCAGAGCCACTTTCGCGAGCCGAGACCTGACGATGAATCGGCGATTTTGCCAGTGTCTAGAAATGGTCCCAGCTTCAGCTTGAGGAACCCGTTCTTGTAGAGATTCTTATCGATCTCCCAGTTGAAAAGGGCATACGTGCTGCCCAAGGGTGCACTGCCTTTGCGCCCGTCGTGTGTACCAATGTGGGCCCGCAGCCAAAGATCGTTGTCATGCTCGAGGCCCAGCATGAAGAGTTCGTCAAATGGGACTTGGCCAAAAGTCCGGCCGACCCGGACGTGCTCCTGCATTTCGTAGTCGTCGCCGCTGGATTGCGGAAGCCAATGGGCTGCAAACCAGCCCTGCAGCTTGAGAAAGGAGTGTCCTGATTGCGACCAGATGCGCCCGATTTGCGAGGAAGCGCCGGTTGTGCTTACAAACCGGCTCTCCGGCACCCGCCATAATTGGTAGTTGAACTCCGCCAAGTGCTTAAGCTGATAGCCTTGCGACAACAGTACCGGCGTCAAAACGGAACCGGGAACAATGCCGCGGAAGTCACGATGAGAAAGTTCGAAGCCAGTGGACCAGCGCCAGCGGCCGCTTTCGAACGAAGTGATTCCAGCGCTCACCGCCTCCTTGCGCAGGTTCAATGCAGCGAGCAGCGCCGGGCCCGTCAAGGAATCGCGGATGTCCCAATTTTCATTACGCACATCCAGCCCGACGCCATACCGCCGCTTTGCACTGTGTTGCAGCGGACCTGTGATAGAGGCGTCGAGGCGCCGCTTCTGGGCATCCCAGCGCAGCAAAGAAACAATGTTGATTGCAGATCGGTCGACATTGAAATACTCGGGATAAACGGTCTGTTGGAAGATTCCCCGAAAGAGTGACAATAGGGCTTCCCATTTGTTGTCTCCCCATCCGTTTCGTTCTTTGGCGCGAAACGTAAGGTCGAACTTGCCGTCCTCGCGAGCATCCAAACCGAAGGCGTAGTTCGAAAAGATTTCTAGACCACGACATCGAGCCTTAGCGGTCAGGAAGTCTCGTAATTCCAAGGTGGAACCGGGAGAAAATGCGAACGCGCGATCCAGTAACACGGGGTCAACCTGAAGCTGCGGCTCAATGCGGACGTTCTCAATTCCCGGCTTGCCAATGCGGTTCCAGTATTTCAGCGCCGCCTCAAGGTTCCCCTGCAGAAAATAAACGGTCCCCAGGAAATCGTTAGCGTAAGCGTCGCTGGAATCGATCCGCAGTGCTCGCCGGAGCCACTTTGCTGCCTCTCGGTAACGTCTTTGTTTGAAGTCAACCCCAGCCAATTCAATCGGGAATCGCTTGTCGTGAGGTTGCAGATGGTAGCCGGCGAGGAATGCCTGGCGGGCATCGTCCGAGCGTCCAATCTTGGCGAGTGCAACTCCGTAGTAGTAATCGAGGTCTGCGGAGCGAACGGGCATAGCTCCCACGCGGCGGACGATCTCTTGCCACTGCCCTTCCGCGAACAATTGGTCGATCGGGGCGGTCCGGTCGGTTGGCTGCGCAGGAACCTGCCCGATCCCTGACACGGGGACACAGCCGAGCAACAAGAGGATTGCCAGCAAACGGATCAGTAGCCGACCTCTTGGGGGACGGCCAGTAAGGTCCAGTTGCCGGCAGCATTCCATCTTTTTTCAAAGCTCGACCGGTGTTCCTTAAGGAGCTTGCGTTCGGCTGGATCGTTGATCATGACCAGCGCTTGATCCCAATCCAGGCCGGTCACGACCACATAGTGGAGAGGGCCGCCGCGCCCTGCCGGTTTGAGTGCCACGATCAAAGGACGGCCTTTTTCGAGATGCTGCCTGAGGTGTTCCCACCCGCCTCGAAACGCAAACGTTCGGAACCCCTGCTGTTGCAGGTAGTGCTCCAGGTCAGAAGCGTATATCCCACGCGCCCGGTTGGAGTAGAGAGCACGCTGGATCTGTACCGCGTCAGCATTTTTACCAGCAACGCCTCCTTGCTGGTCTAGCCAGTACTGCATCACCATGGCAATGCTGGCAGCGCCACAACCATCTTTCTCCTGCTTCACAAATGGGACGTCCAGCCACACGCCCGGCGGCCCGGTGGCAAACAGCAACCCACACAAACACAGCAAGGCAGTAAGCCGTTCCGCAATAGGGCGAAGCATGCGACCGTTCCTAGCGGACTGCCACGATGATCAGAATGAGCGCCGCGATAGCGACGAGAATAACGATCAAGTCTCGGTCGCTGAGCTTGCCCGCTGCGAAGTCGGCCTGAGCCTTATCGGCGCGGGAGGCAAGCTGGGCCAGTTCCTGGTCACTCAAGGTCGACACAGCCGTTTTCACATGTGCCGGGTCCATATGAGCAGACTTCAGAGCCTTCTCCGCCCTCGGCGAGGAAAGAAACTGCCTTACTGACTCCAAATTGCGCTGCCGAGCCCGAGTGGCGTCCAGCATTTCTTGCTGGAGGTCGGCGGGGCTAACCACGTGGGTCTGTGCCAGGAGGCCAGGAGGAACAGTGAAACATGTGACCAGGATGCAAGCCGCTAACACTCTGACAGACCGCCGAAAATGAGAGAGCATCTTTCGTATCTCCTTTTCAAACATTGCGGCCAGAGGAACATCGCTGCACTGGCGTATGATTATAAGGGAGGCCAGAGGAGTTGTACGCTGGATTTAACTTTTGCTTCGAACATTTCTTCTCTCTTGAAATCATGCGGTTGCGCACTGGTTTTACACACACCGCGGCTCCGGGAACACAACAACTTGGGGGATGTCCCCCTCGACACGTTTCCGGCTGCGCCATCTTGAATTATCGCGACAGAATTGCGGTCACCTGCTGCGGCGCCCCAGCGGCGACCTCGATGCGCGTCACCCAATCCGTGTATCCCGGCATCACTACCTGGACCGAGTGCGTTCCCGGTTGAACTTTGAGTACCGCAGGAGTTCGGCCCGCCAGGGAAGAGTCAAGGAATACCTGCGCGCCGCTCGGCGTGTAATCCACGTGCACCGCTGCCGTCGCTGCCGCGGTCAATGTCGCCGATGGCGCCGGCCGCTCCGTGGTGGCTGCAGGCTGGACGGCTTTTTCAGTTGTCGCCGCGGGTTCGATCGTGAGCGGTTTTCCGGTATGCGGCTTTGGCGGGTGCCGCGTCTTTTCGATCTCCACCGCCAGTTCGGCGGTGGCGGTCATCGACACCACGATGTACTCGCGTTCTTTTTTGTCCACTTCCGGAATCCGCAGCAGCATTTTGTCTTTGTTCAGCCGGAACTCGGCCTGTTCGCCCACCGGAAGCAGCGCCGGATGCTTCTCTTCCACCGGCCGGATGCGGTAGGTAACGCGGTCCGTTTTCACCGTGTATTCCTGGCACAGCAGTTCCCGCGACTTCTTGTGTTCTGCGCCCGTGATAATCGCGCCGGCAATCGTGGGCCCGCCCTTTTCGGCATAGCCGCACGACACGCTTTGCATGTCCGCCAGCACGCCCTTTTGCCGGAACACAGGGTTCTTCCCAAACGCCGCCCCGACCACCGCTACCACCAACCACCCGCATAAACCAACTTCAGCTAACCGTCGCCACATAGTCGTATTCTCGTTGCCTGCAGTTCTCATCCGCCGGATTCTGTGTCTCACCCACTGGGTGTAGGAGGATCTCCGCAGGCATGTCGTGGCCTTCGGGGCCGCATACATAGTGGGTGTTTACAACAGCATAAGCGCAACTGGTCCGAGTTCAAAAAGGAAGTCCCCCGCAGAACCTGCACAGTACCTCGTTGAAACTGGCTCACTTCTTAAACTTGTCGGGCTGGAACTTCCCTCCCACCACGTAACTTGCATCAATCTCCGCGTAGTGACGCCACTTCTCGGGGAGGTCATCTAACGCGAAGATCGCTGCGACCGGGCAGACGGGCACGCAGGCGCCGCAATCAATGCACTCGACAGGATCGATGTACAGCTTCTCCACTTGATCAAAGCCTGGCCGGCCATCCTCGTAGGTCGTATTCTTCTTCGGGTGGATGCAATCCACGGGACAGGCGTCCACACACGCCGTGTCCTTGGTTCCAATGCAGGGCTCGGCAATAACGAATGCCATAAAGCGCCCCCCTTGTTGCACTCCATTGTATGCTTTTTGGAAAACGGAAAGATGAAACTGGCCCTCAGCAGCGTGATCTTCTTCCTCCTCGGCGCCGTGCCTCTCCTCGCACTGACGTTCTTCTTTCCTGGGCTTGGTAGTGAGGGCTACGCTGGAGCTCTGATTTTGCTCTTTGGCATCATCACGGCCGGGCTACTCTTCAAGGCAGCGCAGCAGAACAAGTGGATTTGGATCCAATTCGCCTTGATCGGACTCGTCCTCTATGAAACCCTATCCGGCGGACGCCTTTACATGGGTACCTGAATCCACTGCGCCAATGGACCAAGCACCACCACGCAACTAAAATGCAATCGTAGTGGAGGGTTGACGAGGTCGTTCGGCAAGAAATCAATTCGAGCAGTTGCGGCAGGAGAATGCTTCCCCCCCCGAAGCAGTCCGTCCCGCCTGCAACTGCTCGAACTTCCCGGGTAGAGCGCCGGTCAAAAACCTACTTGGCGCAGTCGTTCCACCAGGTCGAGCTCGAAAGTTCTTCGAGCAAAGACGTACCGCGCGCGATGAAAAGGCCGATCAACACGTAGGCCGAACGCCGCATTTGAACCTCAATACGGTTGTGGCGAGCGGCGGCGGGGAGGCTCCTGCCCGCTTTTTTTCGGCGCGAAACTTACTCCTCGCCGCCGCTCACGACTCGTTGTCAACTCGGATGCCAAACTTAAAATAGTCCGGCGGAGTAACTAGAGGCAATAAGTTCGGTGAGGGGCGAAGTGGAAACTTTTGGCAGGAATAGAGTTGCTTTCCGGCGGCCCGCATGTAGAATCTTGGGCGCAGTGATCGGCACTTAAAAAAAGAGAGGGCTGCATGGTGAACTTACAAAAAATGTTTAAGCAGTTGAAGCGGGAGCGGAAGCGCGCTCAAAAGGGACTGGAACACCTGGACGACGCTATTTCTGCATTCGGAAAAGTGGTGGGTAAAGCCGGCCGGAGGGCGGCGACGCAAACCGAGAAGACGGTCCGGCGAGTACGACGCAAGATGTCGGCTGCCGCACGGAAGAGAATTGCCGCGGCGCAGCGGGCGCGGTGGGCAAAGGTGAGGGCACTCAAGAAAGTGATGTAGGACGGCCGAGCCAAAAGAATAGAGAGCGGGCGGTGAAGCCCGCTTTCTTTTGCGAAATCGACACGCTAGGCTCCTCGTGCAGACTTTTCGAGTCTTGAGACGCGATGTTCGAAAGCCAGGAACTCGTCTCGACTTACCTTTTCTTTGAGTTCGTTGCGAATGAGATGCAGTTCTTCTTTGACCTCCTGCATATCTTCTTTGAGGACCGCGACGCCTTCTTTCAGTTCGCCACCACTTCAAATGTTTCGTCACCCTTCTTGCGCACGCCGCAAGACCCTCTCCGAATACTTTGAATTGGCTGCGCAGGTCTTCCAGGACAACGGTATGTTGGTCTCGGTTTTCCTTTGATTTCGTTCTTTTTGGAGTTTCCATACGTCACCTGACCCTGCGGAAAAGGCGGGAGCAGGTTCGGGGTTTGACGGGTGCGTTTCTCGGTGGTGTGCTATGTCCCGAATTTTTCGTGAGACGTGGGACTCGGATTTTGCGGGGGTTTGAGGGAGAAAAGGCGCGAGGAGCGCGGCTAATGCGCCACTGTTCAGCGGTGGGGCTTCCACCACAATGCCGGAGTCCATCTGTAGAATTGCGTCCATGAGCAACGGCAATCTGGATGCGGCGTGGCGGTACCACAACGGCACCAAACACTCCTACCAGAGCATCCGCAGCACTCCTCATTACTTGGACTGGCGCAACCAGCCTCTGCTGTTCAAGGTCTATCCCACGCTGGACGGCATCCCGCTGCCGCGCCAGGTCCCGCAGACGGGCGTGGCCGCGCTTTCCGCCATCAGCACGATCCCCGGCGAGCTCGAGGCCGCCGCGATTCCCGACCTGAACGCGCTCGCGCTGCTGCTGCACTTCTCGGCCGGTGTGACC
>JAHFUA010000110.1 GCA_023265315.1 Acidobacteriota bacterium
CGGTTAAATGACCGCGCTTTCCGGGGCGTCTGAGCCCCGGGCAGTCACCGTGAGCGAAGCGAAGGGCCTAAAACTAGAGGCTGAGGGTTAGAAAACAGGGGCGTAAGCTCAACGGTTAAATGACCGCGCTTTCCGCGGCGTCTGAGCCGCGGGCGGTCACCCTGAGCGAAGCGAAGGGCCTCACATTCGAGGCTGAGGGTTAGAAAACAGGGGCGTAAGCTCAACGGTTAAATGACCGCGCTTTCCGGGGCGTCTGAGCCCCGGGCAGTCACCGTGAGCGAAGCGAAGGGCCTAAAACTAGAGGCTGAGGGTTAGAAAACAGGGGCGTAAGCTCAACGGTTAAACTGCCGGTCTCCAAAACCGGACTTGGGGGTTCGAATCCCTCCGCCCCTGCCAGACGCAGATGAAAGCTGGAATCCGACATGGCGAAGTCAGCAGTCACGCAGATCATGGACGCCGATAACCTCGGGGGCAAACTGAAGTCCTGGCCGCTGCGCGTGAAGGCCTTCTACACCGACGTGCGCACGGAGATGAAGAAGGTCACGTCGCCGTCGCTCAAGGAAGTTCGCGCGACGACGCTGGTGGTCATCATCACGGTGGCCATCTTCGGCCTCTACTTCTGGGTCATCGACACCCTGATCAGCAAGGGCGTCAACCAGGTATTCAAGTATTTCCGGCACTGAGCGAGTCTCAGGGCAAATTTATGCAGGAAGAGCCGAAGAATAACGACGCTATGAATGAAGCGCAGGCACAGCCAGGAGAACCGCCCGTCCCGCCAACGCCTCCGGAGCCTCCGGAGACGGCGGCCGGTGAGCCGGGGCAATCCGAGCGTCCGGCGAACCCGAACATGAAGTGGTACATCGTCCACACCTACTCCGGGTTCGAGAGGAAGGTGAAGGAGTCGCTGGAGTCGCGCATCCAGGCCTTCGGGCTCGCGGAGAAGATCGGCAAGGTGCTGATCCCCACCGAGCCGGTGACCGAGGTGCGCGGCGGCAAGAAGTACACCAGCGAGCGCATGTTCTATCCCGGCTACGTGCTGGTGGAGATGGACCTGACCGGCTTTCGCAGCGGCGGCGAGGGCGACCACGTCTGGCACGTGGTGAAGTCCACCCCGCGGGTGACCGGGTTCGTGGGCACGGCCAACGATCCGACACCGCTCTCGGAAGAGGAAGTCAACCAGATCGTCCATCGCGTCAACGTCAGCAAGGACAAGCCCAAGATGCGCGTCAAGTTCGAAAAGAACGAGAAAGTGCGCATCACCGAAGGGCCGTTCGCCAGCTTCGACGGCATGGTGGACGAGGTGAACGAAGACCGCGAGACCTTGAAGGTGATGGTGACGATTTTCGGCCGCGCGACGCCGGTCGAGCTGGAGTTCGGGCAAGTTGAGAAGGTGGCATAGCGGTTGAGCTAAGAGCCAAGAGCTAGCAGCTAAGAGCGATCATCATGGCAAAAAGAGTCACAGGCAGCGTGAAGTTGCAGATCCCGGCGGGCAAGGCCACCCCGGCGCCGCCGATCGGGCCGGCGCTGGGGCAGGCGCAGGTCAACATCATGGAGTTCTGCAAGCAGTTCAACGCCAAGACCAGCGCCCGGGAACTGGACGGGCTGATCATCCCGGTGGTGGTGACGGTCTACAGCGATCGCTCGTTCACCTTCATTACCAAGACGCCGCCGGCCGCGGTGCTGCTGAAGCGCGCCGCCGGCATCGCCAAAGGCTCGGGGACGCCCAACAAGGACAAGGTGGGCAAGGTCACCGAGAAGCAGGTGGAGGACATCGCGCGCCAGAAGATGCCGGACTTGAACGCGGCCTCCGTCGAGGCCGCCGTCAAGAGCGTGAAGGGGACGGCGCGGAGCATGGGCATCGACGTCGTCGCCTAGCGGCGACGTATTTGCGATTTGTGATTTGCGACTTGAAGCGTTGGCCGCAAAATCACGAATCAGAAATCACAAATTGCGTCACTGGGACCACGGCGCTCGGACTAACGACACGCGGTGGGAGACGAGGAAAACGAAATGGCAACACGGGCGGGAAAGAACATCACCAAGGCGAGGGCGGCGGTGGAGAAGCGGACGTATCCGCTGAACGAGGCCGTGCCTCTGCTGCAAAAGGTGAAGTACGCGAAGTTCGACGAGACGGTGGAACTGACGATGCGGCTGGGGGTCGATCCCAAGCATGCCGACCAGATGGTGCGCGGCACCGTAGTGCTGCCGCACGGGCTGGGCAAATCCAAGCGCGTGCTGGTGATCGCCTCCGGGGAAAAGACCAAGGAAGCCGAGCAGGCGGGCGCCGATTTCGTCGGCGGCGAGGAGATGGTGGAGAAGATCCAGAAGGAGAACTGGATCGATTACGACGCCGTGGTCGCCACCCCCGACATGATGAAGGCGGTCGGCCGGCTGGGCAAGGTGCTGGGCCCGCGCGGGCTGATGCCGAACCCGAAGACAGGCACCGTCACCTTCGACGTCGGTCGCGCGGTGCAGGAGGTCAAGGCGGGCAAGGTCGAGTTCCGCACCGACAAGACGGCGCTGGTGCACGTGCCGGTGGGCAAGATCAGCTTCGCCCCGGAGAAGCTGGTGGAGAACGCGACCGTGGTGATCTCGAGCGTGGTGAAGGCCAAACCGGCGGCCGCCAAGGGGAAGTACATCAAGGGCGTGACCCTGTCCTCGACCATGGGGCCGGGAATCGCGCTGGATACGACGGCGATCGAAGCAGCGTCGAAAGCATGATATGGATGCGCGCCGGACGCGCGATTTAGGCGCCGCAAAGAACGCGGCGCATCGCGCGGCGCGCCCAGGTCCCTCGGGCGCAAAAGAAGCGCCCTCGGGATGACAATCGAGAGTTTATCGAGGAACTGACATGGCGGTTACCAAGGCAAAGAAGAGCGAGCTGATCGAGAAGCTGAGCGCCGACTTGAAGAAGGCGAACAACGTGATCGTCGGCAGCTTCGGCAAGCTGACGGTGTCGCAGGATTTCGAGCTGCGCAGGACGGTGCGCGGCGCCGGCGCCAAGTACAAGGTGGTCAAGAACACGCTGGCCGAGCGCGCCGCCAAGGGCACGCCGGCGGAACCGGTGCTGAAGGACCTCGCCGGCGTGACTTCGATCGCCATCACCGCCGGCGACCCGGTGGCGCTGGCCAAGGCGCTGGCCAAGTACGCCAAGTACAATCCCGAGTTCACCTTCAAGGCGGGCGTGGTCGAAGGCCGCGTGATCTCGATCAAGGAGATCGAGGCGCTGGCCACCATGCCGGCCAAGGAAGAGATCTACAGCAAGCTGCTCTTCCTCATCAACGCTCCCGCGCAGCAGCTGGTCACCGCCATGAATGCCGTGGGACGCAACCTGGCCGTGGTCGTCAACCAGGCGGTGAAGGAGAACAAGTTCAAAGCCGGCGAGGCAACTTCCTGATCGCCGAGGTGGGAGGGCACGGCTTTAGCCGTGCCGCAAACGCCCAGCCCCGATGGCGGCTTTAGCCGCTGCGGAAAGTAAGGTTTGGCCGGGACGCGGGTGCGGTGTTCCGGCAAGAAGTTCGTTGTTAGTTGTCACGGGTTGCGCTCCTGCATGTCTGGCGGGATGTCGCACTGGAAACGTGGCTAACCGATGACGGTCAGCACAACTGATAACTACGAGTGGAGAACAGACAATGGCGGATCTGCAGCAGTTGGAAGAACAAATCGTAGGGCTGTCGCTGCTGGACGCGGCGCAGCTGGTTAAGAAACTGGAGGAGCGCCTTGGGGTTTCCGCGGCGGCGGCGGCGCCGGTAATGGTTGCCGGCAGCGGAGCGGGCGCGGCCGCGGGGGCCGCCCCGGCCGAGGAGAAGACCGAGTTCGCCGTGATCCTCAAGGAAGTCGGCGCCAACAAGATCAACGTGATCAAGGCCGTCCGCGAGGTCACCAGCCTGGGCCTGAAGGAGGCCAAGGACCTGGTGGATGGCGCGCCCAAGCCGATCAAGGAAGGCGTCTCCAAGGACGAGGCGGAGAACATCAAGAAGAAGTTCACGGATGCTGGAGCTAGCGTCGAGGTGAAGTGACCGCGCTTTCCGGGGCGTCCGAGCCCCGGGCGGTCATCTCTTCGGCTCGCTGCGCTCGCTCAGGGCAGGCTCTGAGGGCGAAGCCCGAAGGATCTTCTAACGAATCCCGGAGGTGGGCGGAAGCGTCTAATTATTACTGCTTCTCCGACCTCCTGCAACGCGCCGGGCGAATGCCACGGCGCAGGAAGCTTAGCCGAGTGGCCCCCGGGTGGGGCGCAAGGCCATACATAACTGGCGCGGGTAAACACAAAGCAATTGTCGTCCAGCGCCTTATCTGGCGCTCGCGTGGAGCTGCGTCCTTGCGGGCGCGCAGTGTCTTTGTAGAGATCTTTTTCCCTGGGTCGCCTTTGGCGGCCCCCAAGCCGGCGAGACGCCGGCGCTACTGAGGAGCCGTTCATGCGCAACAAGAATCACGCCTTCCGTAACCGACTCGATTTTTCCAAGATTCCGGCGACCATCCAGATCCCCAACCTCATCGAGGTGCAAAAGCGCTCCTACGATCGCTTCCTGCAGATGGACATGCTGCCCAGCGAACGCGACGACACCGGCTTGCAGTCGGTGTTCCAATCCGTGTTCCCCATCTCCGACTTCCGCAACCTCTCGCAATTGGAATTTGTGGACTACGCGATTGGCAACTGGGACTGCAAGTGCGGCCACCTGAAAGGCCTGCACCACCTGCGGACCACCTGCCGCAACTGCGGCGCCACCGTGATCACCGACCCCTTCCACCCCGGCGAAGTGCTGTGCGCGAAGTGCGGCACCTACAACGCCAACACCCCCGACTTCTGCAACAAGTGCGGCGATCCCGTCGGGCTGCAGCTCAAGTACGACGTGACCGAGTGCGAGGAGCGCGGCATGACCTACTCCGCGCCGCTGAAGGTCACCATCCGCCTGACCATCTTCGAGAAGGACCCGGAGACCGGCAACAAGTCCATCCGCGACATCAAGGAGCAGGAAGTCTTCTTCGGCGACATCCCGCTGATGACGCAGAACGGCACCTTCATCATCAACGGCACCGAGCGCGTGATCGTCAGCCAGTTGCACCGCTCCCCGGGCGTGTTCTTCGAGACCGCGAACCAGCGCACTTACTTCCTGGGCAAGATCATTCCCTACCGCGGCTCCTGGGTGGAATTCGAGTACGACCAGAAGAACATCCTCTACGTGCGCATCGACCGCAAGCGCAAGTTCTTGGGCACCATCTTCCTGCGCGCCCTGGGCCTGCGCTCCGACGAGGACATCCTGCGGACGTTCTACGCCGTGGACAAGATCGCGATGAAGGACAAGAAGCTCTACTGGACGCTGGAGCCCGGCATCGACCGTGCCACCAACCTGGCCGGGATGAAGCTCTCGCACCGCGTGGTGGGCCGCGGCGGCGAGGAGATCGCGCACTCGGGACGGAAGATCACGCCCGCCATCCTGAAAGAGATCCAGAAGGCGAAGGTCACCGAAATCGAGATCGATGCCACCGACCTGGAAGGCGCCTTCACCGCCGCCGACGTGGTGGACACCAGCACCGGCGAGGTGTTGCTGGAGGCCAACTCCGAGGTCACCTCCGACAAGCTGGCTAAGCTGATCGACGCCGGCATCAGCGAGCTGCACCTGTTCTTCCCCGAGCGCGACGACGTGGGCGTGGTCATCAGCCAGACCCTGCGCCGCGACTCGGTCAAGACCCCGCAGGAAGCGCTGATCGAGATTTACCGCAAGCTGCGTCCCGGCGACCCGCCCACGCTGGATACCGCCACTTCGCTGTTCCACGGCATGTTCTTCGATGCCCGCAAGTACGACTTCTCCAAGGTGGGGCGGCTGAAGTTCAACATCAAGTTGTACGAGCGCGCGGACGCCACCAACCTCGAAAACCGCACCCTGGAGCCTGAGGACTTCTACGCCACCATCCGCTACCTGCTGAGGCTGCGCAAGAGCGTCGGCTCGGTGGACGACATCGACCACCTCGGCAACCGCCGGGTGCGCGCGGTGGGCGAGTTGCTGGAGAACCAGTTCCGCATCGGCCTGGTGCGCATGGAGCGCGCCATCAAGGAAAAGATGAGCGTGTACCAGGAGATGAGTACGGCCATGCCGCACGACCTGGTGAACGCCAAGCCGGTGATGGCCGCCATCCGCGAGTTCTTCGGGTCGTCGCAGCTTTCGCAATTCATGGACCAGACCAACCCGCTCTCGGAGATCACGCACAAGCGGCGCCTCTCGGCCCTTGGCCCGGGCGGATTGAGCCGCGAGCGCGCCGGATTCGAGGTCCGCGACGTTCATCCCACGCACTACGGGCGTATCTGCCCCATCGAGACGCCGGAAGGGCCGAACATTGGCCTGATCTCCAGCCTCTCCTGCTACGCGCGCATCAATGACTACGGCTTCATCGAATCGCCCTACCGTCGGGTGAAGAGCGGACGGGTGCAGGAGTACGTCATGGTGGTGAACGCCGGGGACAGCGACTACCGCGTCGGCGACCACGTCGAGAAGCATGAGGCCGAGAAGACCAATGCCGACCTGAAAGAGCGCCGGCGCCGCCAGATCGACTTCGAGCCCTACTCGTTCTACCTCTCTGCCTGGGAGGAGGACCGGCACGTCATCGCGCAGGCCAACGTCGATCTCGACGATAAAGGCCGCATCACCGCCGAACTGGTGAACGCCCGCAAGGCCGGCAACTTCGTGCTGGTGAGCCGCGACGAGGTGGATTACATCGACGTCAGCCCCAAGCAGTTGGTGTCGGTGGCCGCGTCGCTGGTGCCGTTCTTGGAGCACGACGACGCCAACCGCGCCCTGATGGGCGCCAACATGCAGCGCCAGTCCGTTCCCCTGCTGCGGGCGGAAGCGCCCCTGGTGGGCACGGGGATGGAAGGCGTGACCGCGCGCGACTCGGGCGCGGTGGTGCTGGCGCGCCGCTCCGGCATCGTCGATTCGGTCGATTCCGAGCGCGTCATCGTGCGGGTGGAGGGCGAGCACCATCCCGGGCAGCTCTCGCGCGAAGTCGGGTCGGACATCTATCAGCTCATCAAGTTCAAGCGCTCCAACCAGAACACCTGCATCAACCAGAAGCCCATCGCGAAGAAGGGCGACCGGGTGGTGAAGGGACAGGTGATTGCCGACGGCCCCTGCACCGATTTCGGCGAGCTGGCGCTGGGCCGCAACGTGCTCGTCGCCTTCATGCCCTGGCGCGGCTACAACTTCGAGGACGCCATCCTGGTCTCCGAACGCCTGGTGAAGGATGACTACTACACCTCCATCCACATCGAGGAGTTCGAGATCGAGGCGCGCGACACCAAGCTCGGTCCCGAGGAGATCACCCGCGACATCCCCAACGTGAGCGAATCGGCGCTGCGCGACCTGGACGAAAGCGGCATCATCCGCATCGGGGCCACGGTCAAGCCGGGCGACATCCTGGTGGGCAAGGTGACGCCCAAGGGCGAGACCCAGCTCACCCCGGAGGAGAAGCTGCTGCGCGCCATCTTCGGCGAGAAGGCCGGCGACGTGCGCGACGCCTCTCTCACCTGCCCGCCGGGCATCGAGGGCACCATCGTGGACGTGAAGATCTTCTCCCGCAAAGGCCAGGAGAAGGACGAGCGCGCCAAGTTCATCGAAGCCATGCAGATCGAGAAGCTGGAGAAGAACCTCTCCGACGAGATCCGCATCCTCACCGACGAGCGGCTGAAGCGCTTGGAGGCCATCCTGGGCAGCAAGGAGGTCCAGGCCGACCTGCACGACGAGCGCACCAACAAGCGCCTGCTCACCAAGGGCACCATCCTCGACCGCGAAACCATCGAACGCATCTCCACCCGCAACCTGAAGCGCATCAAGTACGCCGACAAGGACCCGCGGGTGAACGAGCAGATCGACGAGATCGAGGAGATGACCTCGCGGCAGATCGACGTGCTGCGCAAGATCGTCAACGAGAAGATCGGCAAGCTGCAGAAGGGCGATGAGCTGCCTCCCGGCGTCATCAAGCTGGTGAAGGTGTACATCGCCATGAAACGCAAGCTGAGCGTGGGCGACAAGATGGCCGGCCGCCACGGCAACAAGGGCGTGATCGCCCGCATCCTGCCGGAAGAGGACATGCCTTACGTCACCGACGGGACGCCGGTAGAGATCGTGCTCAACCCGCTGGGCGTGCCTAGCCGCATGAACGTCGGCCAGATCCTGGAGACGCACCTGGGCTGGGCCGGCCACGAGCTGAGCAAGCGTATCGGCGAGCTCATGAAGAACAACTCCAAGCCGGAGATGCTGCGGCGCGAGCTGAAGGCCATCTTCAAGGGCACGCCGTTCGTGGACCAGATCACCGAGCTCGACGACGAGCTACTGGAAGGTCTGGCCCAGGGCATGGAGCGCGGCGTGTACTTCTCCTCGCCCGTGTTCGACGGCGCCCACGAAGCCGAGATCAAGAACCTGCTGCGCGAGTCGGGCCTGCCGGAATCCGGCAAGACTGCGCTCTACGACGGCATGACCGGCGAGAAGTTCGAACAGCCGGTCACCGTCGGCTACATCTACATGCTGAAGCTCTCGCACCTGGTGGACGACAAGATCCACGCCCGCTCCATCGGGCCGTACTCGCTCATCACCCAGCAGCCGCTGGGCGGCAAGGCGCAGTTCGGCGGGCAGCGCTTCGGAGAGATGGAAGTCTGGGCGCTGGAAGCCTATGGCGCGGCCTACATCCTGCAAGAGTTGCTCACCGCCAAGTCCGACGACGTCTATGGCCGCACCAAGATCTACGAGGCCATCGTCAAGGGCGAAGCCGCCATCGAGCCGGGCGTGCCGGAGTCGTTCAACGTGCTCATCCGTGAGTTGCAGTCGCTCTGCCTCGACGTGGAGCTGATCAAGGTGGGCGAGCGCAAGCCGCTGGCCGCCACCGCGGCGGCAGATTAGCAAGTAGTTTTAGGGCGGTTTGCAGTGGACGTAGTTTGGTGAAAGGGCACGCCTTTAGGCGTGCCGTAAGGGGCAATAAGAGAATCCGGCTTCAGCCGCTGAGGGAACGTACCTCAGGGCCTAAAGGCCGACTAATTAGCGGCGAGTATCGGCACGGCTGAAGCCGTGCCCTTTCACCGGCGACTGGAAGATTGGAACTGATCGAAGATCGAAGCCCACGGCATTAGCTCCGAGACCGCTGGGCCGGAAATTAATAACGGGCAACTGGCTATTGGCAACTGGCCACTGCTTCGGGGCGACGGAGGACACCTTGTACCGAACGAGCCCATTCGACCTGGGAAACGCAATCGCCGATTTCGACGCTATCCGCATCAGTCTGGCGTCGCCTGAGAAGATCCGCAGTTGGTCGCACGGCGAGGTCACCAAGCCGGAGACGATCAACTATCGCACCTTCAAGCCGGAGCGCGACGGCCTGTTCTGCGCCCGCATCTTCGGCCCGGTGACGGACTGGGAGTGCCTGTGCGGCAAGTACAAGCGCATGAAGCACCGCGGCGTCATCTGCGACAAGTGCGGGGTGGAGGTGACGCTCTCCAAAGTGCGGCGCGAGCGGCTCGGCCACATCGAGCTGGCTTCGCCCTGCTCCCACGTCTGGTTCTTCAAAGGTCTGCCCAGCCGCATCGGGCACCTGCTGGACATTTCCCTGCGCGACCTCGAGTCCATCCTTTACTTCGAGGCTTACGTGGTGGTCGATCCCGGCGATGCTCCGGTGAAGGAGCAGGAAATCATCAAGGAAGAGGCGCGCTTCCGCGAGCTCGACCAGCAGTACCGACCCACCGGCTTCAAGGCCATGATGGGCGCCGAGGCAATCAAGGAACTCCTCAAGCGCGTGGAGGTGGAGGAGCTCTCCACCGAATTACGCGACAAGATGAAGAACGAGACCTCGGTGCAGAAGCGGCTGAAGTACGCCAAGCGCCTGAAGGTGGTCGAGGCCTTCCGCAAGAGCGGCAACAAGCCGCAGTGGATGATCCTGGACGTGATCCCGGTGATCCCGCCAGAGCTGCGCCCGCTGGTCCCGCTCGATGGCGGCCGCTTTGCCACCAGCGATCTGAACGACCTCTACCGCCGGGTCATCAACCGCAACAACCGCTTGAAGAAGCTGATGGACCTGCACGCCCCCGAGGTCATCGTGCGCAACGAGAAGCGCATGCTGCAGGAGGCGGTGGACGCGCTCTTCGACAACGGCCGCCGCGGCCGGGTGCTGCGCGGCGCCAACAACCGCCCCCTGAAGTCGCTCTCCGACACCCTCAAGGGCAAGCAGGGCCGCTTCCGCCAGAACCTGCTGGGCAAGCGCGTGGACTACTCCGGCCGCTCCGTCATCGTGGTTGGTCCCGAGTTGAAGCTCCACCAGTGCGGGCTGCCCAAGAAGATGGCCCTGGAGCTGTTCAAGCCCTTCATCTATCACCGGCTGGAGCAGACCGGGCAGTGCACCACCATCAAGCAGGCCAAGGAGATGGTGGAGCAGCAGGAATCGGTGGTGTGGGACATCCTGGAAGAGGTGATCAAGGATCACCCCGTCCTGCTGAACCGCGCGCCCACCCTGCACCGTCTCGGCATCCAGGCCTTCGAGCCGGTGCTGGTGGAAGGCAAAGCCATCAAGATCCATCCGCTGGTGTGCACCGCGTTCAACGCCGACTTCGACGGCGATCAGATGGCAGTGCACATCCCGCTCTCGCCGGAAGCGCAGGTGGAAGCCAGCGTGCTGATGCTGAGCTCGCACAACATCCTGTCGCCGGCCTCGGGCCAGCCCATCACCGTCCCCACCCAGGACATGGTGCTCGGGGTGTACTACCTGACCAAAGCCAAGCCCGGCGCCAAGGGCGAGGGCCGCGCCTTCGCCAACCCCGACGAGGTGCTGCTGGCGCTGGAAGCCAAGGAAGTGGAGACGCTTACCCCCATCCGCCTGCGCTACAGCGGGCCGGTGATCGACCTCACCACCGCCTACGACGACCAGGACGTGCAGCACACCGAGCCGGTGCAGTTCGAGCGGCAGTTCATCAACACCACCGTCGGGCGCGTGATCCTGAACGAGTACTTGCCCGAGAGCATGCCCTTCATCAACGGCCTGATCAAGAAAAAGGGTATCGGGCTGCTGGTGAACTACTGCTACCTGCGCTTCGGCCTGGAAACCACGGTCCGCATGCTGGACCGGGTCAAGGAGATGGGCTTCCTGTACGCCACCAAGGCCGGCCTCTCCATCGGCATCGACGACATGGTGATCCCCGAGAACAAGCGGGTGCTGGTGCGCGACGCGGAGAAGCAGGTGATCAGCGTGCAGCAGCAGTACCTGGACGGCGCCATCACCAACGGCGAGCGCTACAACAAGGTCATCGAAATCTGGTCGGGCATCACCGAGAAAGTCGCCGACGAAATGTTCGGGGTGATGGAGCGCGCCGACAAGTCCGGCGCCATCAACCCGATCTTCGTCATGGCCGATTCCGGCGCCCGCGGATCGAAGCAGCAGATCCGCCAGCTCTCCGGCATGCGCGGCCTGATGGCCAAGCCCTCGGGCGAGATCATCGAGACCCCCATCACCGCCAACTTCCGCGAAGGGCTGACCGTGCTGCAGTACTTCATCTCCACCCACGGCGCCCGCAAGGGACTGGCGGACACGGCGCTCAAGACCGCCGACTCCGGTTACCTGACCCGCCGCCTGGTGGACGTGGCCCAGGACGTCATCGTCAGCGAGGTGGACTGCGGCACGGTAGACGGCATCTACGTCGGCTCCATCGTCGAGTCGGGCGAGATCATCGAGCCGCTGCGCGACCGCATCGTGGGCCGCGTGTCGCTGGAGAAGATCAAGGACTACGAAGGCAACGTGGTGGTGGACGTCAACCAGAACATCACCGAAGACCTGGCCAGCGCCATCCAGTCGGCGGGCATTGAGAAGGTGAAGATCCGTTCCGTGCTCACCTGCGAGTCCAAGCGCGGGGTGTGCGTCATGTGCTACGGCCGCAACCTGGCTTCGGGACGGCTGGTGGAGCTGGGCG
>JAHFUA010000011.1 GCA_023265315.1 Acidobacteriota bacterium
CAGGATTCGGTGGCCGTGATGCGCGAAGAGTTCCGCCGCCGCCGTGACCGCTTCGTCGAGCGCATCAACCAGATCAAGGGATTCTCCTGCCGGCTGCCCAAGGGCGCGTTCTACACCTTCCCCAACATCACCGGCACGGGATGGCTCTCCAAGAAGCTGGCCGACGCGCTGCTGGAAGACGCCGGCGTGGCTTGCCTTTCCGGCACCGCCTTCGGCGAGTTCGGCGAAGGCTATCTGCGGTTCAGCGTGGCCAATTCCATCGCCAACATCGACAAGGCCGTGGACCGCATCGAGCAGTGGGCCAAGAAGAATCTGTGAGGTAGAGACGTAGCTTGCTACGTGATTCGCTATTCCTGGTAGAGACGCACCATGCTGCGTCTCTACGTTGATTCGTGTCAGGGCACGACTTTAGTCGTGCCGTAAGGATGCCGATGTGAGATTTTTATCCCGAGCGAGCGCGAAGGAGCAGCGCGACTGAGCGCGACGCAAGGATCTTGGTTCTGTGGAAGCGCGGGGCTTCAGCCGCGCCCGTGGGGGGCCGCCTTCCGTGCGGCCGGACAAACAACATGAGCAAATCTTTTCGCGTCTTTGTCACCTGTGACATCGGCGAGGAAGCCTTGAACGTCCTGCGCGACCGCAGATACCAGGTCGAGGTCTATCCCGGGCCCCAGGCGCCGCCCAAAAAGCTCATCCTGGAAAAGCTGCGCTCCGGCGTCGACGGCCTCATCACCACCTTGCGCGACCAGATTGACGCCGAGGTCTTCGAGGCAGGGAAAGGCACGCTGAAAGTCGTGTCGCAGATCGCGGTCGGTTTCGACAACATTAACCGTGCCGACGCCAACCGCTACAAGGTCCCCTTCACCCATACCCCCGACGTGCTCACCGAGGCCACCTCCGAGTTCGCTTTCTTCATCCTGGCCGCGCTCGCCCGCAAGCTCTGGGACGCGGAACATCTGGTGCGCGAGAACCGCTGGGACTACTGGCATCCCTACCTGCCGTTCCTGGGCGATGAAGTGACCGGCAAGACCATGGCCGTCATCGGCACCGGACGCATCGGCCAGGCCATCATCAAGAAGTGCACCGGGTTCGACATGCACATCCTGTGCTACGACCCGGTGTTCCAGAACACCAAGTTCGTCGACGCCATCCAGGAGATCAAGGACCTGCGCTACAAGCACGGCCTCTACCAGGAGCGGATGACCATCAAATACGTAACCCTGGAGGATGCACTGCGGCAGGCCGATTACGTCAGCATCCATGTGCCGCTGATCCGCCCCGGTGAGAGCGACACGCCCACCCTCCACCTCTTCAACGAACGCCTGCTGCGCATGATGAAGCCCACCGCCTATCTGGTGAACACCTCGCGCGGCCCGGTGGTGGACGAAGCTGCCCTGGCCAAGGCCCTGCGTGAGCGCTGGATCGCCGGCGCCGCTCTCGACGTCTTCGAGCAGGAACCGCTGCCCGCCGATTCGCCGCTGCGCGATCCTGCGATTGCCGATCGCTGCCGCCTCTTTCCCCACTTCGCCAGCGCCGGCAAGATCACTCGCCTCTCTGCGGATCCCAATAGAGGCATGGCCGGTCGCTGCGTGCAAGGGCTGATCGACGTGCTGGAGAAGAACTACGGCGGCGATTACACCAAGATGCCCTGGGTAGTGAACAAGGAAGCTTTCAACCGGGCAGCGTGATTCCTGGGAGCTGAAGCCTCCCGCCTCCAAAATGATTTAGCGAGTTTGCCCAGCTGCCTAGTGGGGCAGTTTCCGGTTGAACCTTTTACACCCCCTTGGGGATTACTTGTGAAATGGCGATTTCTCGCCAACAACGAAGGCGTCTTACCTACACAGGCGGCGAGGAGTCTGTGGATCGGTTACCATACCCTCAGCTGTGGAGACAAACGAGAATGACGATGTCCACCGTTGATGTGGTGATCTTGAACCCTTGACAAGCCACTGCGGATGGAGCATCGTCTTACCCTCTCTAGCCGGGGTTGGCGGGGGTTGTTCGGGTGATGAAATCTTCATTCAGCGCTAGATGGGCCGGGGCTTGGTCGAACCGGCTGCCGGAACCTGCTGCCCGAATTTATCGAAGGAACTGTTTACTCCTTGCCCTTATCTACCTTGGCGCATTGACGTTCGTCTGTTCCGCCGTCTCGCCGGCGGATGACGACATCCAGTGTGCAATCATTCACAAAAATCCCCCCTGCTACCGAGTTGCGCCTGGGAGCTCTTGTAAAACACATCTGCCAAGAACGCCCAGTATCCAGGTTGCGGTTCGGTTGGCATCGCACCCAGCTGTCCACCGCGAACTGGCGGCATCCATCTCGGTTGCCGAATCACATGTTCATGTAGAGTTGTTCGCTTCCACCAAGGGCGAGCGTTCGCCTCCTATCTGCTAATCCATCCTCCACGCACTCCGTTCCCCCGCTAGTCAGGCACGACTGAATCCGTCCCTCTCAACGATGGAGACTGCAGGAAGGAGCCCATGGCTAAGAAGATAAAAGATCCTCTCTACACTGCGATAAAGACCCAGGATGCTAACGGTCTGCGCAAGCTGGCCGCTACCGCCCGCAGCACTGAGCGACGCATGTGCCTTCAGCTGCTAGCGGAGATTATCGAGGACAGGGTGAACATTCGCCGAATGCGGCGTTTCCCTTTCGTCGGCATCAGCGCCTCAAGATCATCCTCGAGATGAATAACCCAGTGCGAAATGCGCTACAAGGTCATTTCGCGTACCACGGTGCAGCAGGGGGATGGCACGGCTGTGAGCGTCAACGGTAGAGGCGCTGGCTGGCTGCGTTCCTCTGTTTTGGAATCGTCGCTTCAACTGCGGTTCCACGTCGCCGCTCGGGGCCGCGGGCTTGAAGGAAGGTTCACCTTGGATGAGACTCTCGTCCGGGTTGATCCGGCCAGCATTCGACCCGGCGACAGATAGTCGGACACGAAGATCAGAGTTGCGCGATAATAATGGGTGGGCCAGCGTCCGGCCGCAGCCGGTCATCAGTGGAGAGATCATGAGCAAGCCTGTTTATATCGCCGCCTATAACCAATCAAAGTTCGGCAAGCTGATGGCCATGACCGTGCCACAGATTGTCCGCAATGCTATCGAGAGCGTCTGTCGCCAGATCAACGTCACGCCGTCGGCCATCGACGTCGGCTCCATCGGCGCCGCCTGCAATTTCTCGCTCAACCACCAGGGCCTGCTTTCCGGGCTGATGGCCATGACGCCGGGCATGGAGTCGAAGCCGATGGAGATGGTGGAGAACGCCTGCGCCTCCGGTGGCCAGGCCATCCTGTCGGTCATCCAGAAGCTGCAACTGGGCTGGGGCGACACCGGCGTCGCGCTCGGCTACGAGAAGATGCGCGACAACGAAGGCAAGATGGACGGCAAACTCATCGGCGAGGTGCTGGGATATTTCTCCTTCCCCGATGAGCGCGAGGGCAAGACGTTCGTCTTCCCGCACCTCTTCGCCGAAGTCATGCGCGACTACATGAAGGAGTACGGCATCACCGAAGAACAACTGGCGCAGATCGCCGTCTGCGAATACGGCAACGCCAAGTACAACCCCTGCGCCCAGATGAACAAGGTGCAAATCACGCTCGACCAGGCCATGAAGATCGAGGGCATCAATAAGTACATCGTGGATGGCCTGCCGCTGAAGACCTATGACTGCTCGCAGATCACCGACGGCTATGCCGCCCTGATCCTCGCCACCGAGGAAGGCCTGAAGAAGCTGGGCGTGCCCAAGTCAGATTGTGTCGAGATCGCCGGCTTCGCCCAGGCCAGCGATCCGCTCAAGAAGGAAGGGCGCGACGTGCTGCGCCCCGCGGGCGCCTACAAGGCCATGAACAAGGCCTACGAGATGGCCGGCCTGAAGCCCAAGGATGTGAACGTCGCCGAGGTCCACGACTGCTTCACCGTTATGGGCGCGCTGGGCACGGAGGTCATCGGCAAAGCCGAGCCCGGCAAGGGCGCCAAGTACTGGGCCGATGGCAAGGCGGCAGTGGACGGCGAGTGCGCCATCAACACCTCCGGCGGCCTGATCGCCAAAGGACACCCCGTCGGCGCCACCGGCGTCGCCATGGTCGGTTGGTCGGCGCAGCAACTGCTGGGCAAAGCGCCGCAGGAACTGCAGGTGAAGAACCCGCGCGCGGCCGCCACCTTCAATATCGGCGGGCCCATCTGCGCGTCGGTGTGCACCGTGCTCAAGGCAGCGTCGTAACAAATTGCTGTTTACCGTAACTCGGGGCGGGCCACAGGGCTCGCCCCAAACTTTTTTGGAAACAAGCTGTAGAATTACGCCTCGATGCCCTACTTGCTGAAGACTGAACCTTCGGAGTACTCGTTCGCCGACCTCCAGCGCGACCAGACCACCGTCTGGGACGGCGTCACCAATCCCGTGGCCCTCAAGAACCTGCGCGGGATGAAAAAGGGCGACGAGCTGGTCATCTACCACACCGGGGACGAGAAACGCACCGTGGGTACCACCTCCGTGGTTTCTGTGGATGCCGCCGACCCGAAGTCGCCGCGCGTGACCATCAAGGCAGGGAAGCCGCTCGCGCCCGTGTCGCTGGCCGAGATCAAGGCCAACAAACTTTTCAGCGACTCGCCCCTGCTGCGCCAGGGACGCCTCTCCGTTGTTCCGCTCACCCAGGCGCAGCATCGTTTCCTCACCTCCCGCTAAGCCTGGAGGCGCTAGGGAAGCTGCTTAGAAAAGCTGTCATCCCGAGCGAGCGCGCCCGGTGTTGGCGCGCGAGTCGAGAAACCCCTACTCCGCCATCGCAGCAATCCCCAGGTTTTTTGTTGACACAGCCTTGTCTCACCATGCATATTTATACAGCAACTTGCATAAATATGCAGTGTTATACATGTGAGTGCATAAATATTCACTGATTCCGATGTCCAAGCTGGCGCGCCAGAACCGCATCCTCGAACTCGTGCAGGAAGAGCCCCTGGCTAGCCAGGACGAGCTGCGCTTGCGGCTCTCCCGGCGGGGCTTCAAGGTGACGCAGGCTACGCTTTCGCGCGACATTCACGATCTCGGCCTGGTCAAAACCCCGGAGGGCTACATGGCCCCGCCAGGCGAGACTGCCCCAGACGCGGGCGCGCCGCGCATCGCGCGCCTGCTGCGGGAGTTCGTCATCCAGGTGCGCGGGGCGCAGAACCTGCTGGTGCTGAAGACCACGCCGGGCAGCGCCCAGCCGGTGGCGGCGGGCATCGACGCCGAGGGCTGGCCCGAGATCGTGGGCACGGTGGCGGGCGACGACACCATCCTGGTGATCTGTCCCGACCGCAAGGCTGCCCGCAAGCTGGCGGCGCATGTTGAGGAACTGCTGGCGTGACGCCCGCGATCCAGACCGCCGTGGTCGGTTCCACCGGTTACGCCGGCTTCGAGCTGACGCGCTTGCTCACCCGCCATCCGCGGCTGGGCAAGCCCCTGCTGCTGCGCCGCGAAAAGGAGGACGGCCCCGCCAACCTGGCCGACCTCTATCCGCACATTTCCGGCAACGGCAGCTACCCGCTGGAGCCATTTTCCTGGCGGAAGCTGGAGGGCGTCGATCTGCTGTTCATGTCCACTCCGCACGAGGTTTCGCGCGAGTGGATTCCGGAGGCGGTGCGGCGCGGTCTGCGGGTCATCGACCTGAGCGGCGCCTGGCGGCTGCGCCAGCCCCAGCACCGCGCGATCTACGGCTTCTCCGACGCCGAACCGCAAGTCGCGGCCACGCTGACGGAGACTGCCGTGTACGGCCTGCCAGAGCTGCACCGCGAGCAGTTGATCAGCGCGCAACTCGTCGCCAATCCCGGCTGCTATGCCACCTCAATCATTCTGGCGCTGGCGCCGCTGCTGCGCGCCGGCCTGGTCGATCGCGGGCACGGGATCATCTGCGACTCCAAATCCGGCGTCTCGGGCGCGGGCCGCCAGCCCACCGAGAAGACCCACTTCGTCGAGGTCGCGGACAATCTTTCCGCCTACTCGGTCTTCGCCCATCGCCACACCGGCGAGATACTGGAGCAGCTTGAGCTGGATGCGGACGAACTGATCTTCACGCCGCACCTGCTGCCCATCCCGCGCGGCATCCTCACGACCATCTACCTGCGCTTGCGCCGGCCCACGGAGACCGCCGAGGTCGAGAGCTGCTTCCGCAGTTTCTATGGCGGCGCGCCCTGGGTGCGGGTGTATCCCGCGGGCAAGCTGCCGCAGATCCAGTTCTCGACGCACACCAATTTCTGCGATGTGGGCTTCTGCCTCAGCCCGGAGGGCGGGCGGCTGGTGATCGTCTCCTGCCTCGACAACCTGGTGAAAGGCGCGGCCGGGCAGGCGGTCCAGAACATGAACCTGATGTACGGCTGGGACGAAAGCGAAGGGCTGAATTGAGGATCGTGGTCAAGATCGGCGGCGCGGCCCTGGATGACAAGGATCTTCTCCACAAGTGCGCCCAGGCGGTCACTGACATGGCTCGCGAAGGCCACAAAGTGGTGGTCGTGCACGGCGGCGCAGCGGCGCTGACCCGCACGCTGGCGCAGCTCGGCAAGACTAGCGAGTTCGTCAACGGGCTGCGGATCACCGATTCCGAGACCCGCGACGTGGCGCTGATGGTGCTCGCCGGGCGCATCAACAAGACGCTGGTCGCGACCCTCAACGCTCTCGGCCAGCTTGCGGTGGGGCTCTGTGGCGGTGACGGCGCGTCATTCCGGGCGCGCAAGATGCGGTCCAATGGGACCGACCTCGGCTTTGTCGGCGAGATCTGCTCGGTGGACGCCCGCTGGATCGAAGCCATCTGGCAGAACGGCGGCATGCCCGTGGTTTCCAGCCTCGCCCCCGGCGCCGACGGTGAGTACTACAACATTAATGCCGACCAGATGGCCGCCGCCTGCGCCGTGGCCTGCCACGCCGACGCGCTGGTCTTCCTGACCGACGTTGCCGGCGTCAAGGATGCCGACGGCACTGTGATTCGCTGGCTCGACCTGAAGACTGTGATGCAGCTGGAGCGCGCCGCGGTGATCGGCGGCGGCATGCTGCCCAAGCTGGAGGCCTGCCAGCACGCGCTGCGCTCCGGCGTCGGCCGCGTGCGCATCCTGCCGGCTGCGCACTCGGAAGTGCTGCCCGAACTGTGCTTCAGCCGCGTGGATCTGGGTACGGAGGTGATGCTGGCATGAGCCTGGCCTCCGTGATGCGCGCCGAAGCTGCGCTGCTCGTCCCCACCTACGACCGCTACAAAGTCCTGCTGCGCAAGGGCCGGGGCGTGTACGTGTATGACGACGCCGGACGCGCCTACCTCGACCTGCTGAGCGGCATCGGCGTGAACGCGCTCGGCTACGGCCATCCCGCCATCCGCAAGGCGCTTCTCCCGCAGGCCGATAAGCTGATTCACGTGTCCAACTTTTTCTATCACGACTACCAGGCGGAGCTGGCCAAGCGGCTGACGCGCCTCTCCGGTCTCGATCGCGCGTTCTTCTCGAACAGCGGCACCGAGGCCTGGGAGGCGGCGCTGAAGTTTGCCCGCGCCCACGCCCGCACCCACAGCAAAAATGGCGCGCATCCGGCCTGGCGCATCCTCGCGCTGGAAGATTCCTTCCACGGCCGCACCTTCGGATCGCTCTCGACGACCGCGACTGCCAAGTATCGCGAGCCCTTCGAGCCGCTGGTTCCGGGCGTGCGCTTCGTGCGTGCCAATGACGTGCGCGACCTGGAGCGCAAGTTCGATCCCACGGTGTGCGCAGTCGGCATCGAGACCATCCAGGGCGAAAGCGGGGTCAAACCGGTCACGCGGGAGTTCCTGCAGGCGGCGCGCGGGCTGGCGACGAGATACGGCGCGCTGCTGATCATTGACGAAATCCAGTGCGGCCTGGGCCGCACCGGGCGCTGGTTCGCCTACCAGCACCACGGCATCCTGCCCGACATGTTGACCGTCGCCAAGCCGCTGGCCGCCGGGCTGCCGCTGGGGGCGCTGCTGACCACCGATGCTGTCTCGCGCTCGATCAAGCCCGGCATGCATGGGACGACATTTGGCGGCGGCCCGCTGGCCTGTGCCGTTGCCATCGCCGTCATTGACACCATCGAACGCGAAGGGCTGCTCGAGCACGTGGGCGAGGTTGGCGAATATTTCCGCCAGCAACTGCTCGAGCTTCAGGATCGGCATGACTCGATCCTTGAAGTGCGCGGCTGCGGGCTGATGCTGGCCGCCGAACTCGACTCGGCCGACCTGGCGAAGGCTGTTCATCTCGGCATGCTGAAGCGCCGCATCATCCTTAACCGCACGCACGACACCGTGCTGCGTTTCCTGCCGCCGTTCATCCTTGAGCGCAAGCACGTGGACCACGCCATCGAGACGCTGGATGCCGTTATGACGTCAGCAGAGAAATCGGCCAAGATTCCTGTGCCATCCCACGCTAGGAGTAAACAGTGAGCACTTCCACCATCGCGCGGCGGGCGGCTTCCGCCCACCCGCTCATCAGCCTGGACAGCAAGGCGCTGGAGAATCGCGACCTGCTGTCCATCGCCGACCTCGAACCCTCCGAGGTCGGGACCATCCTCGAACTGGCCGGCCTGGTGAAGGCGCGTCCGGCGGACTTTCGCACCGCCCTCAGCGACAAGCAGATGGCGATGTTCTTCGAGAAGCCGTCGCTGCGCACCCGCCTCACCTTCGAAGCTGGCATGGCTGGACTGGGTGGGACCTCGATCTTCGTGGATCAGACGGCGTCGCCGCTCGCGGCCCGCGAATCCCTCAGCGACATTGCGCATAACCTCGAGCGCTGGGTGGACGTGGTCGTGCTGCGCACCTTCGAGCACTCCACCGTCACGGGCATGGCCGAGCACGCCACCATCCCGGTGATCAACGGGCTGAGCGACATCGAGCACCCCTGCCAGGCGCTGGCCGACTTTTTCACTCTGAAAGAGAAGTTCGACGACCTCCGGGCGCTGCGCCTGGCCTACGTCGGCGACGGCAACAATGTGGCGCATTCGCTGCTGCTGACCGCCGCCTGCCTCGGCAGCCAGATCACGGTCGCCAGCCCGGCGGGATACGAGCCTAAGCCCGAGGTGATCGGCCGTGCGCTGGTGCTCGCTGCCCGCACTGGCGCGACCATCGACATTACCAACGATCCTGCCGCCGCCGTGGCCGGCGCGGACGCCGTCTACACCGACGTGTGGACCAGCATGGGGCAGGAGCACCAGGCCGCCGAGCGCCGCGTGATCTTTGCCCCCTACC
The DNA here is from genome assembly GCA_023265315.1 of Acidobacteriota bacterium. Taxonomy (GTDB): domain Bacteria; phylum Acidobacteriota; class Terriglobia; order Terriglobales; family Acidobacteriaceae; genus JAHFUA01. The sequence continues at coordinate 9,204 of JAHFUA010000011.1, forward strand.
AGGTGAACGAGTCGCTGATGGCGCTGGCCGCGCCGAATGCTGTGTTCATGCACTGCCTGCCGGCGCATCGCGGCGAAGAAGTTGCGGCCGGCGTGATGGATTCGCCGCAGTCCATTGTCTTCGACCAGGCGGAGAACCGCGTGCACGTCCAGAAGGCCATCCTGCTGTTGCTGCTGGGCGGCGCCGCCCGCCGTTTTGCCGCGAGGAGCGCCCATGCCTGAGAAAGTGGTGCTCGCATATTCCGGAGGCCTCGATACCTCCATCATCATCCCCTGGCTGAAAGAGAACTATGCCTGCGACGTGATCGCGTTCGTCGGCGATGTCGGCCAGGGCGACGACCTCGAAGCCGTTGTCGAGAAGGCGTACAAGACCGGCGCGTCCCACGTGGTGGTCGAGGACCTGCGCGAGGAGTTCCTCACCGGCTACGTCTTCTCCGCGCTGCGCGCCGGCGCCGTGTACGAACACAAGTACCTGCTGGGCACATCGCTGGCCCGCCCGGTGATCGCCAAGCGCCAAGTCGAGACCGCGCGACGCTTCGGCGCGACCGCCTTCGCCCACGGCTGCACCGGCAAGGGCAACGACCAGGTGCGCTTCGAGCTGGCGTACCAGGCGCTCGCTCCCGAGCTCAAGGTCATCGCGCCCTGGCGCGAGTGGGAGCTGAAGTCGCGTGAGGATTGCCTGGATTACGCCGAACAGCGCCGCATTCCGGTCGAGGCCAGCCGGGCGAAGATCCACAGCCGTGATCGCAACCTCTGGCACCTGAGCCACGAAGGCGGCGAACTCGAAGACCCGAACAACCCGCCGCTCGCCAGCACCTGGATGCTGACGCGCTCCGCACAGGAGGCGCCCGACAAGGAGGAAGAGGTCACCATCGGCTTCGAGCAGGGCACGCCGGTTTCGGTGAACGGCATGCGCCTCGACCCGGTCTCGCTGGTCGAACTGCTGAATGAGATCGGCGGACGCAATGCCATCGGCCGGGTGGATCTGGTCGAGAACCGCTTCGTCGGCATCAAGTCTCGCGGTTGCTACGAGACGCCCGGCGGCACGCTGCTGGTCACGGCACACCGCGAGCTGGAAGCGCTTTGCCTCGACCGCGATCTCATGCACTTCAAGCAGCAGGTCGCGCTCAAGTACGCCGAGCTCGTCTATTACGGCCTGTGGTTCACACCGCTGCGTGAAGCGCTCGACGCGTTCATCAACAACACGCAGCCCGAGATCACCGGCAGCGTGAGTCTCAGCCTCTACAAGGGCAACGTCGCCATCACCGGGCGGCAGTCCGAGTACTCGCTCTACCACACCGACCTGGCCGCGTTCACCATGGGCGATAGCTACGACCAGAAGGATGCCGCCGGGTTCATCCGCATCCTGGGGCTGCCCGCGCGCTCGCGCGCCCGCCAGCCCCAGCAAACCAACACCGGGTTTGCTGGGGACCCCGCCCGCACGGAGGTCGCGAAGTGAAGATGTGGGCCGGCAGGTTCCGGCAGCCGCTCGATCCCGAGTTCGAGCGCTGGCAGCGGTCGTTTCCGTTCGACCAGCGCCTGATTCAGGAAGAGCTGTCGGCAAGCCGCGCCCACGCCCGTGCGCTGGGCGCTGCCGGCGCGCTTGCGCAGGCGGAACTGGATTCGATCCTCCGCGGCTTAGAGCAGATCGGGCAGCAGGCCGCAAACCCTGAGTTCCTTCAGGACGACGAAGCTGAGGACGTGCACCATTTCGTCGAAAAGCAGCTTGTCGCTCTTATCGGCGAGACCGGATACAAGCTCCACAGCGGGCGCAGTCGCAACGAGCAGATCTCGACCGACCTCCGCCTCTACGTGCGCCACGCCATCGACAACCTGCAACGCAGCCTGGGCGAGCTGCTGGAGGCGCTGATTGCGCGCGCGGAAAAGTGCGGTGTCGCCGCCATGCCGTCGTACACCCACCTGCAGCCGGCTGAGCCGGTGCTGGTGGCGCATTGGCTGCTGGCGCACGCCGAGATGTTCTTCCGCGACTGCGGCCGTCTTGCCGACTGCCGCAAGCGGCTGAACCAGTGCCCGCTGGGCTCGGGGGCGGTCGCCGGAACCACGCTGCCCCTGGACCGCGCAGCGATGGCCGCGGACCTAGGCTTCGACCAGCCCACCGCCAACAGCCTCGATGCCACCAGCGACCGCGACTTCGCCATCGAATTCGTCCAGGCGCTCTCGCTCCTGGCCACGCATCTCAGCCGCCTGGCCGAAGAGATGATCCTGTTCTCGACTCGCGAGTTCGGCTTCGTGCGCCTGCCCGAAGCGTTCTCCACCGGGTCGAGCGCCATGCCGCAGAAGCAGAATCCCGACGCGATGGAACTCATCCGCGGCAAGGCCGCCCGCGTCATCGGCGATGCCACTGCGCTCGTCGCCACCGTGAAGGGCCTGCCCCTCGCGTACAACAAGGACTTGCAGGAAACGCAGGAGCCGGTGTTTTCGGCGGCGGAGACCATGCAGGCCGTGCTCTCCATCGCTGCCGGTTTCATGGCCGCGGTCGAATTCGACTATGACCGTATGCACGCCGCCGCCAGCTCGGGATTCATGAATGCCATGGCGGCGGCGCACTATCTGGTCGCTCGCGGCGTGCCTTTCCGCCTTGCCCACGAGCAGATCGGCAGGGCCGTGCAGTGGTGTGTCGAGAACCACTGCGAGCTGCAAGACCTTTCTCTCTACGATCTGCGCCGCTTCGCGCCCGAAGCGGACCAGGACTTCTATTCGCATCTCACGCTGGACGCGGTACTGGGCTGTCACGATGTCGAGGGCGGCACCGCGCCGGCGCGCGTGCGGCAGGCGCTGGCGGAAGCTCGCGAGCGGCTGGCGGCGTTACGAGGAGAGCTGCATGCGCACGCGTAACGCCATCCTGCCCGACGCCGACGCAATCCACGAGCTGATCGCCACCTATTCCGGCGACGGCACGCTGCTGCCGCGCACCCTGGCCGAGATCTGCGAGAACATACGCGATTTCACCGTGGTCGAAGATCAGGGCCAGGTGATCGCTTGCGGCGCTCTCCACCTCTACGGTCCGCACCTCGCCGAAGTGCGCTCCATCGCCGTGCATCCCGACTCGAAGGGCAAGGGCGCGGGGCACAGAGTAGTCAAAGCGCTGCTGCAAGAGGCGGAGCGGCAGCAGGTGAGCGGCGTTTGCCTCTTCACCCGCATCCCGGAATTTTTTGCGCCCTTGGGATTCACCATGGCCAACCGAGAAGACCTTCCCGACAAGATCTACAAAGACTGCCTGGCCTGCCCCAAGCTGCACTGCTGCGACGAGATCGCCATGGTCCGTGGCGAGCTGCCCAAGTACGCCTTCCTTCACCAGCACCACATCGGACGCGGGCTGGTCAAATCCGAGGCATGAGCGCGTCTGACCTGACGATCGAGGTTCCCTCGGGATTTCTCTTCTCCGCGATCGCGGCTGGCATCAAGCCCAGCGGACGTCCTGACCTTGCCTGCGTGCGGATTCCCGGGGGCGCCAGCGCCGCTGCTGTTTTCACGACGAACCGCGTCGTGGCCGCGCCTCTCGAGGTGGATCGCGAGCATTTGAAACGCAGTCGCGGGCGCGTCTCGTTTCTCATCGTCAACGCGGGCAACGCCAATTGCGCCACCGGAGCTGCCGGACGCCGGGATTGCGAGCGCGTTTGCCGCGAGGCTGCACGGCTGCTGAAGGCCGGCGCAGAGCGCGTGTTCCCGTCCTCCACCGGCGTGATCGGCGTGCCGCTGCCGGCGGAGAAGATCGTCCGCGCCCTGCCGGAGTTGATCGCCGCTCAAGCCGCCAGCGAGCAGGCGGCGGAAGGCTTTGCGCGCGCCATCATGACCACCGACACTCGCCCGAAGATCGTTTCACGCCGCGTCCGCGCCGGCTCCGGGTCATTCGCGCTGCTGGGAATTGCCAAGGGCGCCGGGATGATCCATCCCAATCTCGCCACCATGCTGGTGTACCTGTTCACCGACGTCGAGGCCAACTCACGCGAGCTACAGCCCCTGCTGCACGCGGCCTGTGACGATAGCTTCAATTGCATCTCCGTGGACGGCGATACCTCGACCAACGACACGGTGCTGCTTTTGGCCAGCAGCGGAAGCGGTGTGTCGTTGCGCGCTCCGGGCGTCCGCGCTAAGTTCACTCAAGCGCTGAACGAAGTCTGCAAAGAACTCGCGCTTCAGATCATCAGCGATGGTGAAGGCGTGAAGCACGTCATCCGGCTGCGGATCGAGCAGGCCCGCGACCGCAAGGAAGCCATGCAGATTGCTCGCACCATCGCCCACTCGCCCCTGGTCAAGACCGCCTGGGCGGGTGCCGACCCTAACTGGGGGCGCATCCTCGCCGCCGCCGGCCGCTCTGGCGTCCCGCTCGATCCCGGGCGAATCAATATTTTCTTCGGCGACTTGCAGGTTTGCCGCGAGGGCGTGGCCGCCGAGTTCGATGAGCGCGAAGCCCACGCTTATCTCACGCAGCCACAGTACGAGGTCCGCGTGCAGCTTGGCCGCGGCCGGACTTCGCTCGACTTCCTCACCTGCGACTTGACCACCGACTACGTTCACATCAACGCGGACTACACTACGTAACTTTTCCCCGCAAATTGTGTTTGACACCGCCGCCCTGCTCCCGTAGCCTATCCTCTCATGACCCCGCTGACCCATCGCCATCATCATCACGGCGCCAACGTGTCAGCGGAGGTTTGCGCTTAGCGCAGCAATAATCGCAGAGTTCAGCCCGCTGACACCGAAAGGTCAGCGGGCTTTTTGCTTTTTGGGAAAGGAACCGGGATGACAGAGATCGCTTTCGACAAGATGCGCGGCCTCGCCCCCGCCATCGTGCAGGACGCGGCCAGCGGGGAAGTGCTGATGCTCGGCTTCATGAACCGCGAGGCGCTGGAGAGGACCTTGAGCAGCGGCTTCGTGACCTTCTTCAGCCGCACCCGCAACCAGCTTTGGACCAAGGGCGAGACCTCCGGCAATCGCTTGCAGCTCGTCTCCGCCGCGACCGATTGCGACCGCGACACCGTGCTGCTGCGGGTGCGCGTGCTGGGAGACGGCGTGGTCTGCCACACCGGCACGCGCTCCTGCTTCACCGAAGCGCTGCCCGTCAACGGAGGCCCACGATGAAGCTCCGCATCGGCATTCCCAAGGGCAGCCTGCAGGAGGCCACGCTGCAGTTGTTCGCGCGCGCCGGCCTCCAGGTCTATACCAACGGCCGCTCGTATCAGGCCACGACCGGCGACCCCGAGATCGAGTGCATGCTGATCCGCGCGCAGGAGATGGCGCGCTACGTCGAGCACGGCGCCCTCGACGCCGGCCTCACCGGACTGGACTGGGTGACGGAGAGCGGCCTCGAGGTGGTGACGGTCGCCGACCTGATCTACGCCAAGCAGAGTCGCGGCAAAGTGCGCTGGGTGCTGGCCGTGCCCGAAGCATCGCGCTACCAGCGCGCGGAAGACTTGGGCGGCACGATCATCGCTACCGAGCTGGTGAACGTCACCCGCGATTACTTTGCGCGGAAGGGCGTGAATGTGAGCGTGGAATTTTCCTGGGGCGCGACCGAGGTCAAGCCGCCCATGCTGGCGGACGCCATCGTCGAGGTCACCGAGACCGGCAGTTCGCTGCGCGCCAACCACCTGCGCATCATCGATACTGTCCTCGAGTCCAACACGCAGATTATCGCCAACAAGAAGTCGTGGGCCGACACCGAGCGCCGTGCGAAGATCCAGAACCTGGCGCTCATGCTGCGCGGTGCCATGGAAGCGCAAGGACGTGTGGGCCTGATGCTCAACGTGCGCAAGGTGGACCTGCCGGGCGTGCTGGCGGTGCTGCCGGCGCTGAACAGCCCCACCGTCTCCACGCTCAGCGATCCCGATTGGGTGGCGGTCAATACCATCATCGACGAGCACTTGGCCTGGGAGATGATCCCGCGCCTGAAGAGCGCTAACGCAACCGGGATCGTCGAGTATCCGCTGAACAAGGTGGTGATGTAATGCGCGTGCTCACGGGCAAAGCGGCGGAGAAGCGGGTGCGCGAGCTGGCGGGGCGAGCCTCGCGCCTGGATGCGGTCGAGCCGCGGGTGCGCGGGATCGTCGCCGACGTCCGCCGCAACCGTGATCGCGCGCTTTTGAAGTACGCCCGCAAATGGGACGGCCTGAGCGCTGGGCAGCCGGTGCGCGTTGCGCAGTTGGAGATCCGTGCTGCCTGGAAGGCTGCCAGCGCCGATCTTCGCTCCGCACTCGAGCGGGCGGCAGTAAATATTCGCCGCTTCTGCGAGTGGCAGAAACCCGCCGAGTGGATGCGAAAGAACGGCGGCATTTCGCTCGGTCAGCTCGTGCGGCCGCTGGAATCGGTCGGCTGCTATGTTCCGGGAGGACGTTATCCGCTGCCTTCGACGCTGCTCATGACTGTGATTCCGGCGCAGGTGGCTGGAGTTCGCGAGATTCGCGTGGTTTCGCCCAATCCCAGGCCCGAAACGCTGGCTGCTGGCGCACTGCTCGGCGTCACCGAGTTTTACCGCGTCGGCGGCGCACATGCGATTGCGGCGCTGGCTTACGGCACCGAGAGCATCTCGCGTGTGGACAAGATCGTTGGCCCCGGAAATCTGTACGTTACTGTCGCCAAGAAGCTGGTGGCGTTCGACTGTTCCATCGATTTTCTTGCCGGACCGACCGAGGTGGTGATTGTAGCCGACGCGGGCGAAGCCACCTTCATCGCCGCAGACCTTGTAGCGCAAGCGGAGCACGATCCCGAGACATTAGCCGTGTTCATTACCTCCTCGCGCGGGCTAGCCGAAAAAGTTGTGGCGTGCGCGAAGCAAGCTGCGCAGGACAACCCCATCGCCCGGCAGTCGCTGGCTGCGAATGGCGTAGCGCTGGTGGCCGCTTCGCACGCGCAGGCGCTGGAGTGGGCGAATCGGGTGGCGCCGGAGCACATCACAGTGGCGCGCGGCGATGTGGCTGCGATCTGCAGCGCGGGATCGGTTTTCGTCGGCGAGTACTCGCCACAGGCGGTGGGCGATTACGCTTCTGGTCCCAACCACGTGCTGCCGACCGCCGGAACTGCGCGTTGTCGCGGAGGCCTCAGCGTGCTCGATTTCCTGAAGCTCATCACGGTGCAGGAACTCTCGCCCGCGGCCCTGCGCCGCATCGCGCCGGTGGTGACCAGCCTGGCCGAGGCCGAGGGCCTCGAGGCGCACGCCGAATCGGTGCGCGTGAGGTGCACCCATGCTTGAAGCGCGTGCGGCCGTCCGCAGTCTCAAGGAGTACCATCCGCCGCTGGGCGGCCGCGTGGGTCTGCGCCTCGACTTCAACGAAAACACCGTCGGCTGCTCACCACGGGTGCTTGAGCGCCTGCATCAGTTGCAGTTCGACCAACTCGCCCGCTATCCCGAGCGCGAGAGCGTGGAGCGCCACGTCGCAGCGCATCTCGGTGTGGATCCCACCCCACTGCTGCTGACCAACGGGGTGGACGAAGCCATCCACCTCATCTGCGAAACCTACCTGGAGCCGGGGGACGAGGCGTTGATCGTCGTTCCGACGTTCTCGCTGTACGAGATCTACGCCGCTGCGACGGGCGCACACGTGATCACCATTCCCGCCGGTGTCGAGTTCAGCTTTCCGACCGATGACGTGCTGGCGCGCGTGGCGCCGCACACGCGCCTGATCGCCATCGCTAATCCGAATAACCCGACGGGCACGGTGGTTGCGAAGAGCGATTTGCTGCGTATTCTGCTCGCGGCGCCCGATGCCGCCGTGCTGGTGGATGAGGCGTACTTCGATTTCTACGGAGAATCGCTGCTCGCGGAGGTTGCGAATTGTTCCAACCTGTTCGTCGCCCGCACGTTCTCGAAAGCCTATGGACTTGCGGGCTTGCGGATTGGCGTGCTGGTGGGCAGCGCCGCACAGATGGCGATGGTCCGCCGCGTGAGTTCGCCCTACAACGTCAACGCGGTCGCGCTGGCGTGCTTGCCGGAAGCGCTTGCGGACCAGGACTACGTCCGGCAATACGTCGCCGAGGTGCGGCAGGGAAGAGAACGGCTGGAGCAGGAGCTGCGCTCGCTCAAGCTGCGTTTCTGGCCGAGCCAGGCGAACTTCGTGCTGGTGCGCATCGGGGAGCGTCACGATACCTTCGTGCGCGCCATGCGCGAGCGCGGCATCCTGGTGCGCGACCGCTCGCGCGATCCCGGCTGCGATGGTTGCGTCCGCATCAGCGTAGGATCGAATGTGCAGACCGAGCGCCTGATCGGCGCGCTGCGCGAGGCCATTCGCGCCATCGCGCCCATGGGGGTGCCGGTATGAGGCGTGGACCCAGGCGAGCAAAGCTGCGGCGCAAGACTAACGAGAGCGACATCCGCCTGGCGCTGAACGTGGACGGCCGCGGCCAGTACCGCATCTCCACTGGCATCCGCTTCTTCGACCACATGCTGGAGCTTTTCTCGCGGCACGGCGGCTTCGATTTGGAATTGCAGGCGAAGGGCGATCTGGACGTGGACCAGCACCACACGGTCGAGGACGTTGGCATCGCCCTGGGCGAAGCGTTCGACAAGGCGCTGGGCGACAAGCGCGGCATCCTGCGCGCCGGCTATTTCCTCATGTCCATGGATGAGACCCTCGGCCTTGCGGCAGTGGATTTCGGCGGGCGCGCGACGGCGGTGGTCGAGACGCGCGTGCGCAACCGGTTGGTCGGCGACCTGCAATCCGAGCTGGTGTCGGACTTCTTCGAGGGGTTCGCGCGGGGCGCGCGCGCCAACGTTCATGCGCGCGTGATGTACGGCCGCTCCAGCCACCACAAGATCGAGTCGCTGTTCAAGGCTTTCGCCAGGGCGCTGCGGGCGGCCTGCTGGCGCGACCGCCGTCTTGCGGGCATGCTGCCCAGCACCAAAGGATTGCTGTGATCGCCATCGTCGATTACCGCGCCGGCAACCTGGTGTCAGTGAAGAAAGCTGTAGACCGCCTCGGGTTCACCTGCGCGATCACATCGGACCCTGCCGTAGTCGAGCGCGCGGAGAAGGTGATCGTTCCCGGCGTGGGGCACTTCGCCGCGACTGCCACGCTGACCGACACCGGATTGCGCGAGGCCATCGCGAACGTGTTCAGGCACGGGACGCCGTTCTTCGGCATCTGTGTCGGCATGCAATGGATGTTCGAATCCAGCGAGGAAGCCCCGGGAACGGCGGGGCTGGGCGTGTTTCCGGGTCAGTGCACACATTTCTCGCCAGAAGTGAAAGCGCCGCACGTCGGTTGGAACGATCTCGAAATCGAGGCCGGCTCGCAGTTGCTGCGCGGAGTACCGTCAGGCGCGTTCGTCTATTTCACCCACTCCTACCGCGCGCCGCTGGTCGCCGGGACCGTGGCCCGCTGCGACTATGGTGGGTTGTTTTCGGCAGCGGTGGAGTGCGGCCATTTGTTCGGCGTGCAGTTCCATCCCGAAAAGTCCGGGGAAACGGGACTCGCCATTCTGGACAATTTCTGCCGGTTCTAAGATGCTGACCAAACGCATCATCGCCTGCCTGGACGTGGACGCCGGCCGCGTGGTGAAGGGTGTGCGCTTTCTCGATCTGCGCGACGCCGGCGATCCTGCCGAACTGGCGTCCGCCCACAGCCGTGCCGGGGCAGACGAGATCGTGCTGCTCGACATCTCGGCCACGCACCAGAACCGCGCCATCCTGCTCGATGCCGTGCGCCGCGCCGCCCGCGAGCTGTTTGTGCCGTTCACGGTCGGCGGCGGCATACGGTCGCTGGAAGATGCGGCCGCGGTCTTCGCTGCCGGCGCCGACAAGATTTCGATCAACTCCGCCGCGCTGGCCGATCCCACGCTGATCACGCGCATCGCCGAGCGCTATGGCTCGCAGGCGGTGATCGTGGCGGTGGACGCCAAACGCCTCCCGCGCGCAAACGGCGCTTGCTGGGAAGTTCGCTCCGCCGGTGGCCGCAAGCCTACGGGCCGCGACGCGCTCGAGTGGGTAAGGGAAGCCGAGTCTCGTGGGGCGGGCGAGTTTCTGCTGACCTCCATGGACCGCGACGGCACGGGTAGCGGCTTCGACTGCGAGCTGACCGCCGCGGTCGTGGGCGCCACCTCGATTCCGGTGATCGCCTCCGGCGGCGCCGGCGGTCCGCAGCATTTCGTCACCGTCTTTCGCGAAGGGCGCGCCGATGCCGCACTCGCCGCCTCGATCTTTCACTTCGGGCTGAATTCTGTCGCCGAACTGAAGCAGGAACTCCGCGCCGCGGGCATCCCGGTGAGGTGGCCGTGCTGATCCCCTCCATCGATCTCATGGAAGGCAAGATCGTGCAGCTCATCCAAGGCTCGAAGAAAGCGCTGGAAACCACTGATTTTGAGGCTTGGATCGAGCGTTTCTCGCGCTACCCGCTGGTGCAGCTCATCGATCTCGACGCGGCCATGGGCAGGGGCCGCAATCGCGCGCTGGTCGAGCAGTTCGCCGCACGGCTGCTGTGCCAGGTCGGTGGCGGCATTCGCTCCTTCGAGATCGCCGAGGAGACCCTTCGCTGGGGCGCACAGCGAATCATCATCGGCTCGGCCCTGGTTCGCGACGGGCAGATCAACAGCACGTTTGCCGAAGAACTGGCGCGCCGGCTGGGTCGCGACCGCCTGGTCTTTGCCGTGGATTCACGCGGCGGCAAGGTGGCGGTCAGCGGCTGGAAGCAAGCGACTAACTTCTCTCCCTTCGAGATGATGCAGGCACTCGAGCCGTGGTGCGCCGCCTTCCTCTACACCCACATCGACACCGAAGGGCTGATGCAAGGCATTCCCTTGGACGTGGTTCGCGATCTGCGGCGCGCGACCACGCGGCAGCTCATGGTCGCCGGCGGCATCACCAGCGCCGCCGAGATCGAGCAGCTCGACGCCATGGGCGCGGACGCCGTCGTCGGCATGGCTATCTACACTGGTCAGGTGAAAGTCTGAGAAAACTTTTTCCACAGCTTTCCTGCTTTACTATTGCCGGGTTCTAGGTAAAGATTTGCTTAACACGTGCAAATTTTAATTTCCACACGGTTTGCCAGGTTGTTTCGAGAACTTGGTCCGTCTTTAGCATTCCTCCAGCCTCGTTCCGTCTGCGTTTCCAGCCGCGTCGTACGGCGGGCCCACGCTACGCCCTGTCCTTGCGAGCCATCCACCCACACCACTGTTGTGAACGGATACGCACGATGAAAGACATCAACGAGGTCCTCAGAAAGAAAGAAGCGGACTTGCAGCACCTCCAGAGAGAAGTAGAAGCATTGCGCATCGCGGCGCAAGTTCTCTCCGAGGAAACCGAAGCGGCCACCGCTTACGCGCGGCCGGCGGCGAATTCCTACGCTTCGCCCGCGCGGGCCGCGCCGCCGCCCCCGGCCGGCGCCACCGACGGGGGCTATGGCGCTTCTTGGGACGCGGCGGCAAAGAGATTTCCCTGATCGCGGCCGGCCTTGGGCCTGCAACTGCGCACCACTCCGTACTGTGAGTAGGGAGGTAACTGTTCATGTCGATTTCGCCAACCCTGCGAGGAACGGGGACGGGTGTCGTTCCCGAGCGGCGCGGCTGCCCGCGCAGGAGCGTCATGAATCGGCGATTGGTCACCGTCAATCTCGATAACAAGGATGCCGGCCTGATGGTCGACCTCAGCGAGGCGGGTATGGCGATACAGGCGCTGGCCCGCATCAAGCCGGGCACGATCACCTCGCTGCAGTTCGAGTTGCCGGACAGCCTCACCCGCATCGAGGCCAGCGGAACCGTCGCCTGGGTAGACACGACCTCCGGGCGCGCCGGCATTCGTTTTCAGAGTTTGCCCGATGCTTCCGCGGCGTGCCTGAGGGAATGGATCGGGCTTGAGGCAGCGCAGGATCGGCCCACGGCCAAGCCGGCCACTACCGCACCGGCCGCCCCGGCGCTGCTGGGGCCGGAGAGCAAGGTGGCGGAGATTGCCGCCCTGCAGCGCGAGATCGCGAGCCAGGGCCTTAACCGTGACGCGGCCCTGGCCCTCATGGTCGAGCGTGCCCGCGGCCTCACCCGCGCCGACGGCGTGGCCATCGTCCTGGGCGATTCCAAGGGGATGATCTGCCGCGCCTCCAGTGGCTCGGCGCCGCCGGTGGGCGCCGATCTGCGGCCGGAATCGGGACTCTCGGGAGAGTGCGTGCGCACCGGCGTGACCGTGCGTTGCGAGGACACGGAGCTGGACCCGCGCGTGGATCGCGAGGCCTGCCGCTTCCTCAATCTTCGTTCGGCGGTGATTGTGCCCCTGTTTGCGCGCGGGAACATCAGCGGACTGGTGGAGATCTTCTACGCTTCTCCCCGCGCCTTCGATGGCCGCGATGTGCTCACGCTGCGTCGTATGGCCGACCTGATCTCGGCCACGCTGTGCGGCCCGGTGTGGCGGGAGCCGAAGCCGCCAGTCCAGGTCGCGAACGCTGCCGCACCGAATCCAACGCCGGTGCGCGCTGCCGCCCCTGCGCCGGTGATCCCTCCCGCGCCCCAAGCCGCGTCCCAGCCGGGCAAGGTGGTCTGCCACGTCTGCGGGCACGAGAATCCGCACGCCATCGGCGTTTGCGAGAAATGCGAGGTGCCGCTCCCCGGGCGTGCGTCCCCGAAGGCGGCGGAGCGGGCCGGCGCGGTCGCCCTGGGTTCTACGTTGTTCCGGTCGCAGACCGACGAGAGAAGGCGGCCCACCCTCCGCCTGAACGCTAGTCTGCGCCTGCTCATTTTGATTGCCGTGCTGCTGTTGTTGATGAGCATTTGGGGATGGCAGCAATACAAGTCGCATCGGGCGGGCGCGATACCCCCAGTGAACACAACCTCGGCCATCGAGCCGCTGGGAAACCGGCAGCGTGTGGGCGAGACGCCCACACGGACAGCCGCCGAGACCGGGGTCCCCAGAACGCCCGATTTTGGCGTCCTGGGGTGGGAGACGGTGGCGCTACAACCAGCCGGCTACCGCGCCGCTCATGCCCCCACGGGCAGCGCGAAATACGCGGGATAACGCCGCGCGTAGCGCTTCTTCGCCCGGTACGAACGCGCCAGCTCCATGTAGATCCCGAGATCGCGGTCGAGGTCGGACTGGGTACCGTCGAAATAAAAGTTCCGGACAGGGATGCCACCGTAGTCCTTGCTCAGCTTGGGATACACCGACTCGCTCACGATGCCGTTCATGCAGGTGAAGGGGCTGATGTCGATGATGCCGTCGGCTCCGTGCTGCGCCAGGTACACGGCCTTGCCGGCACTGAGCACCATTTCGCCTTCCACGCCGGTGTGCGGCAAGTAGGGCGCTCCCAGCTCCAGGAGCTCCTCGATCTCGGGCTCCTCGTAACCGATCCAGTCCTCGCGAAAGGGCGCCCGGAGCGCGTGCTCGTCGCTATGCTGAACGTGCTCACGGAGCTGGGCCTTCAGCATCTCCAGCGACCACCCTTGCCCCCGCAACCGGAGCTTGCGGCGGACTTCCTGGTTGCTGTAGCCGATCCACTCGGCAATGTCGCTCAGCCAAGCCTCGGCGCCATAGCCTTCCAGCTTGCGCACCAGATCTTCATTGCTGAAGGTGTTCAGGCGGCAGAAAATTTCGCCCACCACGCCGATCAGCGGCGTCTCCGGATCGTAGTGCGCGGGCACGCGCCGGAAACGCTCGCGCGAGCGCCGGATTGAATCCACCAGGTCGCGCAGTTGGCAGTCGGGCTCGGCGCAACCGGCCTCGATGGTGCGGCACAGATCGCGAATGCATTCCTGGAAGACCTGGTCGGCCGCGCCGCTGACGTCCTCATAGGGACGGGTTTGCAGCAACGCCTTATGCAGCAGGTCGCCGCAGACCAGCGCCCGCCACGCCGCCCGCATGAACGGGGTGGCGATGTCGCCAATGTCCGCATAGCCGTTCTTGCTGCTGGGAGAGAGGATCTGCACCTCGCCGTGCCCCACTTCCGATAGCAGCTTCTTCAGATATGGCGCGTACTGGCCGAAGCGGCAGGGACCATCGGCGGCGGCCATGAAGAACACGGCGCGCCGGGGATCGAACCCCGGTTGCTCCATGATGCGCAGGAAGTCGCCCACCGTAACCTTCGCCGGATAGCACTCATCACCGGCCGTGAATTTGCCGCCCAGTTCACGCGTGCGCGCGTCCGACGGCGGCGTGGGATAGGCTTCCACCCCCAGCCAGCGGAACACCGCCGCGAACGCTTCTGGATGTCCCTCGGACATCGCCGGCACGTAGACCACCTTGCCGTAAAGCGGGTTGTCAGCGCCGACTTTGCGGCTCACATGCTGGTGGCGGAGGGCGCGCATCGCAGGAATCCTTTGCTGTCGAGATAGGCTTCGCAGCGGGTGATGAAGCCGGCGTCGTTGGAATGCCCATCGAACTGGAGCACCAGCCCGGGCTTGCGGCCGGCCTCGTTCATGAACGACTTGATGTAGGAATCCGGCCCGCACTTGAAGTTCGAGATGTAGACCACGTGCAGGTTGGGATAGCGCCGGGTGATGCGCGCCGCCGCCAGGATGCGCCGCCCCGAGTTCCAGTACATGTTGGGGTTCACATCCAGGATTTGCTCGTCGTCGAGCGGGAGGAAATCCATGGGCAGCACGTTGGCTCCGTAGAGCGCGCGCAGCTTGCGCGGGATGTCGCAATTGATGCTGCGGTCGTACATGTTATAGGCGCGCCCCACCAGCACCAGGGCCGGCTCGCCGCTTTGCTCCAGGCGCTCGAGCGCCGTGCGACCGGCTTCTAGCAGGGCGTCGGTGAACGCTCCCTGGGCTGCATAAGCCGCCAGCACTGCGCGGTTGCTGGCGCGACGCGAGACGTTCAGCGTCTCTTTAGCGAATGCCGCCAGTTCCTCTTCCACTTTCTTGCTCCCCAGGCGGAAATGCACGGTCGGAGAAAGGATGCGGTCGCGCATCGGCTCCAGTTGCGGCACGGCGCGGATGACGAAGGGCAGCGTCTGGTTCCAGGGACAGAGGTGTGACGCGGAGGTCCACGCCGGCGCCTCGTAGTCCATCATGTTGGGCAGCAGGACGTAATCCACTCCCTGCCGTACCAACTCCTGCACGTGTCCGTGGGCGACGATGACAGGGAAGCACGGTTGCGCCATGGCCAGTTCGTCGCCCGTGGCGGCGATCCTGCCATCCGTGCGCGGCGAAACCACGATCTCGAATCCCAGCTCCTGGAAGTAGGCGCACCAGAAGGGGAAGCGGTCGTAAAAGTACATGGTGCGCGGCACGCCAACTTGCTTGCCGCGTCCGCGCGGCGGCTGGAGCACTTCCTCAAGCAGCTTCTCCCGGTACTCGATCAGGTCTTCGATCGCTGGCTTGCGGTCGGTGCGCGCGCGCTTGCGGAATTTGTCCGAACACTTGTCGCCCCAGTAGCTGCGCTGGCCCTCGATGGTGAACTCCTTCATGTCGCAGTAATTGGAGCAGGCGTGGCAGACGAATTCGCGGGTCTGGTAATCGACCTGGTTCAGGTCGTAGCCACGGAACTTGCTGAGCTGGCGGGAACCCTGCATGCGGTCGCGCGCGAGCAAGGCCATGCCGATAGCGCCAATCACGCCATTGTGCGGCGGGACGATGATGCGCTTGCCCAGGATCTGGGAGAACGCCGCCGCCACCGCGTCGTTGTACGCCGTGCCGCCCTGGAAGTAGATTACGTTGCCGATCCTGCGGCCGCGCACCACGCGGTTCAGGTAGTTCAGCGCCACCGAGTACGCCAGTCCGGCGCAGAGATCGCCGACTTCCGCGCCCTTCAGCAGCAGCCCGGTGACGTCGTGCTCCATGAACACCGTGCAGCGCTCGCCCAGGCGCGCCGGGCTGCGCGACGCGAGCGCCCGCCCCGCGAACTCGCCTTTGATCTGCACCCCCAGCTTTTCCGCCTGCTCTTCCAAAAAGGAGCCGGTGCCGGCGGCGCAGGCTTCGTTCATGGTGAAGTCCACCACCACGCCGCGGTCGATGCTGATGAATTTCGAGTCCTGCCCGCCGATCTCGAAGATGGTGTCCACCGGCTCCATGTCCAGCCGCCGGCAAACGTGCATGGCACCCGTTTTGTGCGCGGTGATCTCGTCGTTGACGGTGTCGGCACCCACCAGTTCGCCGATTAGTTCGCGCCCGGAGCCCGTTGTCCCCACGCCGAGAATGCGAAGCTGCGGCCCCAGCACGGCTTCGATCACCGCCAGGCCCTGATTCACCACTTCGATGGGCCGGCCCTGGGTGCGGAGATAGATTTCATGCAGCAGGTTTCCAGCGGTATCGATAGCGACCAGGTTGGTGCTCACCGAGCCGACATCGATGCCAAGATAGGCGTCGACGATTTCGCCCGGGTCGAGCTGGCGGGTATCGTCCATGCGATCGCGCAGCAGCACCACCTGCTCCATGGAGAGGGGATCGGCGCAGGCGAAGCTGCGCTTGGCGGCCGCATGCTGCTGGAGCTGATGGACGCGCTTGAACGAGCGCTTGCGCGTCTCCTCCGCTTCGAACAGCGCGGCGCCCACGGCGCCCAGCCAGGCGTGCAGCTCGGGCACCAGGAACTCGGATTCCTCCAGCTTGAAGACTTCGCGCAGCGCGTTGCGCACGCCCTGGTTGAGCGCTACCGCGCCGATAAAGGCCACCGGCGCCATCACCTCGCGGCCCTTGACGATGCTGGACTTGAAGTTGCGCGCCACCGCGTCGCAGAGCCCGCGCAGGATCTGATCCGTGGTGTAGCCCTTCTGCTGGGCGTGGATCATGTCGGTCTTGGCGAACACCGAGCAGCGCCCCGCGATCCGCGCCGCACAACTGGCCGCCGAGGCCGCCGCGCCCACTTCCTCCACCGAATACAGCAGTCGCGAAGCCTGCTGGTCGATGAACGAGCCCGTGCCCGCGGCGCAATCTCCGCTCGCCGAATAGTCCACAATTCCCAGGTACTTCAATTCTTCCGTCGGCTCCAGGCGCAGGTACTTGGAAGCTTCCCCGCCCATCTCGAAGACAGTGCGCACCTCGGGATAGAACACCCGCACTCCCTTGGCCACCGCCCGGAACTCGTTCTCGAAATAAATGCCGAGGATCTTGGCGATGAGCTGGCTCCCGGAGCCGGTCACGCGTATGCCTTCCACCGCCTGTTCCGGCACGCACTCGTAGAACTCCCGCAGCAGATCGAAGGTGGACTGGATGGGGCTGCCCTGGATGCGGCGGTAGCGCGAGAGCAGCAGCGGGAGTCCCGCCCACGCGCTCCCGGCAGGGAAGTGGCCGGCGAAGAAGCTGTCGTTCTTCTGCGTGAGCGATTGGAACAACTCGGCGTTACCAGGCGTGCCGATGGCAGCCAGCTTGAGGCTGACCGCCCCTATGTCCAAGCCGATATTGACGCTCATCTGTAGGTCGCGCAGACGTCCGCACCACGGGTCGGGGGAGCGCCGCCTGCCGGTTGCGTTCGGTTGTAGGGCCCTGGAAGATGGCATCAGGGTAAAGCAGGGAAGCGGCTCTCGATGTGACGGCGGTCACACACTCCAGGTTTGTGCTCACAGGGACGCACACGGCGAATCTGCCACGTCACTGCCCACTGTGACCCGGGTCACTGTGTTGAGCTTTTCAGCGGGTCTACAAAATACTTCTACATTCAGAGGTAAAGATATGATCTCGGCCACCTCCCAATACGCCTTGCGCGCCCTCGTCTACATCGCAGGTTTGCCGGATGGAACCACCGTCCTGAGCCGGGATCTGGCTGGCGCCACACAGGTTCCCCCCAATTATCTGTCCAAGGTGCTGCTCACGCTGCGCAATGCTGGATTGTTGCAATCGACCCGCGGCGCCGGCGGTGGCTACCGCCTCAACAAACCGGCGGACCACATCTATCTGATCGATGTGGTCGAATTGTTCGAGGGATCCAAGGCCAAACCGACCTGCCTGCTCAACAACCGGAGGTGCTCGGACGAAACCCCGTGCAACGCGCACCGGGTGTGGAAAGAGCTTTCCATGGTGTACACCGGCTTTCTGGTCACCACTACTCTGGCGGCACTGGCCGGCGAAACCAACAGCTAAGCTCCATCGGCGCTGAAAAAGGGCTGGCCGAAGCCAGCCCTTCGAACCTCAATCTCCGCGGCCAACAGCTCACTGGGTGACGGTCTTCACCATGTCTCCGACCTTGAAACCGCTGCCGCTGACCACCTTGGCGCCCGCCGACTCCGCATCCACGTCGGTGACCTCGACGGTGCCCACCTGGCTGGTCATGCGACGGATCACGGCGCCGGTAGCGGGATTTTTGACCTCGCGTGTCACGCGCTCCACTGACAGCTTGTCCCCGGGCTTAAGCCCGACTTTGCTGCCCACGTTGAGCACGACGCCATTAGCATCGACGAAGGCCAGCATGCCTTCTACCACGACCTGCCGTGCTTGCAGTTTGGGGGCGCCGGCGATGACCCCTGCGCTCAGCTGCTCAACCGCCTTCTTCACCGCTTCTCCGATGATGGTCTCCTGGAAGTCGCTGCTGCCGAAGTCCACGCCACCGCCTCCAAAGCCATGCCAGTTACTGCCCCCACCCAGCAGGGAGGTGCTCTCGCGCTGCGACTCGCCTTTCCCATCGGCCACGGCCAGAATCTCGCCGGTGTCGATGTCCACTATCCGTGCGTCCATGCTGACGATAGCTTTCGACTTCTTATGGCTGAAACCCCCGAAGCCGAGGCCGCCCCAGCCGCCTCCGCCTCCGCCCACCTTGGTGTCTTTATTCTCCCCGCCGAACTGGGTGATGACGCCAACGATAATGGCATCCACACCCAGGAGCTTGCCAATCTTGGCGGCGGATAGTGGATTCGCCCGGTCGCTGTTGGAGAAATTCTGTTCCGCCAGGATCTTGTCCAGCGCTTGGCGCTCGATCACGGAATAGGTGCCGTCTTTCACCAGATATTTCACCAGCAGGTTGGTAATGCCTTTGCCCACGTCCACGTCTGTTTGAAACGCGGCCTGTGCCTGGCTGCGCACGGTACCGTAGTCGAAGTCCAGGATCGCGACCCGTTTCTTGCGCTCGGCGCCGTGCAGCAACGCGGTCCCGAGCAGCACGATCACTGCTAGCTGTATTGCTTTCCTCATGGAATCCACCTCGGAGAGTGCTCTGGAGGGACGGCAGAGATGATATCAGCCCGTGTCAAGATCCAGCATCATCGCTCTCGCCCCTCGCTACCGCTCACTGGCCACCTGAACCCTGGTTGACCTCCGCTTCGGTCTTGTCAGCCTCTTTCTCCTGCTGCTGCAGGTCGCTGTCTACGTTTGCATCTGGCGTAGGCGGCGGAACTTCGCCGGCGATTGTGCTGGTATCCGGAGCCTTGGGCAGCCCGCCCTTGCTGGAATTTTCTGCCAGCGACTTGAGACCGGCATCGAGCAGCGCCCGAAAATGGTTGTACATTTCCTGCAGTTCGTTGACGTCTACTGCGGCCTTGGTGCCGACCGCACAATCGTCCTTTTTGCTGCTCCTGACGGTCACCTCGACGCTGTTGTCATCCCCGGCCGTTTCGCTGGTGCGTTGGATCACATCGCCCTGGGTGAGGGCGCACTCCTGGCCGTCATCCGTCGTAACGTCCAGGTTGCCGGCCACCACAAAATAGCGGAAGTTGGGATCGAGCGCCGGCGGCACTTCGTCCCCGCGGGAAGCGGTTGCCTGAGGTTTCCCGGCCGCGGACTTTTCGGCGGCGATCTGCTGCTTCACCTCCTCGGCGAGAGCGTCTTTCACCTCCTTGCTCATTTGGGTTTGCGATGTGGCGCCCGCCGGGCCCGCATACAGCCCGCCTCCATAGCCAGCCTGAAGGTTGGCGGCAATCAGAGAATCTCCGGACCACAACCCAGCGGTGAGATCGGCATTGCGGGCGAAGGGCGCTGCCTCAGGCACAGCGTTGGCCACGAGCCCGGCTTCGTATGCTGCTCGGAGGTTCTCGGCGAGCATGTAATCCGTCACCCAGTAGTAAGCGGCGGGATACGCCGGATACGGAGCATAATAATAACTGTAGTGGCCATACCACGGATGGCCCACCCAACCCCAGCGGTAGTAAACCGGGGCCGGCCAGGGGCTGTAGGCCCATCCGTAATACACCGGACGGTAGTAATAGGCAGGCGCGTAACCGTAATAACGCGCACCGCGGTAGTAGTATCCGCGATAGGCGTAGGCGTAGCGGCGTCCACCCATGTAGTAGGTGCGTTGGTAGTACGCCCGGCCGCCCCGGTGAAAGTAGGCGCGTTCCGCGTAACCCCGGCCGTGTCCCATGCCTACGATGCGGCGTCCATTGCGCTCGGTCACGATACGACGGCCGCCGTGCACGCCATGATCGATCCGCATGTTGCGGGCCTGGATGGAACGAACGTTGCTCCCTCTGTAGCTCGCCGTTACCTTAGCTCCGGAGCGGGTGGTGATTTGCCGGGTGGTTGTTCCCCGGGCTGCTGACATCTTCCCTCCACCAGCGGCATTGGTTCCGCGTGCGTTGGTAGCTCCGCGGGCATTCATTCCACCGGCCGCGTTGGTCCCGCGTGCGTTGGTGGCCCCGCGAGCATTGGCTCCACTGGCGTTGGTCCCGCGGGCGCTGGTGGCTCCGCGGTTTGCATTCAATCCACCGGCGCTTGTCCCCCGTCCGGCGTTGGCTCCAGTGGCGGCATTGGTCCCGCGGGCGTTGGTGGCTCGGCGAGCATTCGCTCCACCGGCGGCGTTGGTCCCGCGTGCAGCGTTGCCGCCGGTGGCGTTGCCTCCGCGAGTTGCGTAGCTGCCATAAGGATTGGAGGACGTCCCGCGTGAAGCGTTGGCTCCGCCGGCGTTGGTACCGCGAGGCGCGTAGCTGCCATAAGGGTTGGAGGACCTCCCGCGTGAAGCGTTAGCTCCGCCGGCGGTGCCTCCGCGAGGTGCGTAGCTACCATAAGGGTTGCTGGAGCCCGCATTGGTGCGGCCTGTCGCCGGTCCAGAAGGTCTGGTATTGGACGACGGAGTGCGCTGCATGTTTCCCTGCGCCGGAGACCGCGGAGCGCCTTGTGGAGCACTGCGGGGTGCAGGTGCACTGTGCGCCGCAGGTGCCGCACTGCGGGCTGGAGGAGCTGCTTCCTTCTTTTGGGACAAAGCGAAGGCCGGAATCATCAGCAGAACCAGCACGACAGGCAGCTTTCCCCTAATGTTTCTTCTTGTCCTGTTCAAGTTCATAGCAACTCCTCGCTGGACGAAACTCTTCCTTCCAAAATGACCCGAGTTCCCCCCGCCGGAAATGGGGAGCATTCTACACCCGTTCCGCTCCAGGTGCATGGCTGGGGAAAGAGCTGGGATGGGCAGCAACATCAACTGGGGGTTGAGCCTACTGCGGTTTATCGGTCTTGTCACGCAGCCCCAGGGCTACGTTGATGAGGTCATCGCTGACCATGCGCGTGGCCAGGATGGCCTCTGACAGCGGCACGGCGACGATCTCGGTCCCGCGCAAGGCCACCATGGTCCCGAAATCGCCGGCGTGGACCAGGTCGATGGCGCCGATGCCGTAGCGTGTAGCCAGCACCCGGTCGAAGGCGCTGGGGGTGCCGCCGCGCTGGATGTGGCCCAGCACCACGGTGCGGGTCTCGAATCCGGTGCGCTTCTCGATCTCGTGCGCCAGCACGTTGCCGATGCCACCCAGGCGCACGTGGCCGAACTCGTCCCGGGCCATGTCGGTGACCACCGGGGCGCCGTGCTGGGGATTGACGTCGGTGGCCAGCTTGGCGCCCTCGGCCACTACCACCACGCTGAAGTACCGTCCGCGCTGGTGCCGCCGCCGGATGATCTCCGAGACCTCGTCGATGTCGAATGGCCGCTCCGGGATGAGGATTACGTCGGCGCCCCCGGCGATGCCGCTGTAGACCGCGATCCAGCCCGAATCCCGCCCCATCACCTCCACCACCATCACCCGGTTGTGGGCCTCGGCGGTAGTGTGCACGCGGTCGATGGCGGTGGTGGCCACATTCACCGCGGTATCGAAGCCAAAGCAGAAGTCGGTGCCGCTCAGGTCGTTGTCGATGGTCTTGGGAACGCCCACCACCTTGACACCCTGTTCGTGCAGCTTAGTGGCGATGCGCTGGGTGTCGTCGCCGCCGATGGCAATCAGGGCCTCCACGTCATGCTTGGAGAGGTTCTCGATGCAGCGCTTCAGGCCGTCGGGATGCTTGCCGGGATTGGTGCGCGAGGTGCGCAGGATGGTGCCCCCGCGCGGCAGGATGCCGCCCACGCTGGTCAGGTCTACCTTCATCGTCATGTCCTCCAGCACGCCGCGCCATCCTTCCAGGAAGCCCACGAACTCGTCGCCGTAGTGGAAGGTCCCTTTGCGCACCACCGCCCGGATGACGGCATTTAGCCCCGGACAATCTCCGCCGCCGGTCAGAATTCCGATCTTCATATGCACACCTCGAACCAGAAGGCCAGCAAAACAATCCAGTATAAGAGCGCGCTGTTCAAGGTGGGGAAGGGAAATTTCTCCAAATCAGGATAGGAAGAACCAACGCTGGGAAGCAAAAGGAGAAGGTGCAGAAACGGGCACGTTGATGTCTCTGCACCCGACAATTCAGCGACTGCGCGGTGGCGCGATGCGGAAGCCCGGCCTGGTGAGGCGATGCGCGATTGAAGCTCTTGCTGGATATTGCAACCCTGCCAACCGCTGACGGGCTTTCTCTACCGCAGGCTGTCCTCCACCTCGCTCAGCCATTCTGGCTTCTTCAGCACCTCGCGCGGCTTAGGACCGTCGGGGCTGCCCACGATGCCGTCCTTCTCCATCAGGTCGATGAGGTGGGCGGCGCGGCCGTAGCCGATCCGCAGCCGCCGCTGCAGCAGGGAAGTGGAGGCCTTACCGAACTCGATCACCAGGCGCACAGCATCTTCGTAGAGTTCGTCGTGCTCGCCCTCGCCCGAGTCCTCGCCGAGGTCACCGGCATCGTTCTTTTCTTCTTTGGGCGCTTGCAGGAATCGCTCTTCGTATTGTGCGACTGCTTGCCCGCGCCAGAACTCGACCACCGCCGCGATCTCCTTCTCGGTGACGAGGGGCGCGTGCAGCCGGTGGACGCGCGCCGAGCCTGAGGGCAGGTAGAGCATGTCGCCGCGGCCCAGCAGCGACTCCGCTCCATTGGCGTCCAGGATGGTGCGCGAGTCCACCTTGGTCGCCACGCGGAAGGAAATGCGCGCCGAGAAATTGGCCTTGATCAGGCCGGTGATCACGTCCACCGACGGCCGCTGCGTGGCCAGGATCAAGTGGATGCCCACGGCGCGCGCCATCTGCGCCAGCCGCGTGATGGACTCCTCGACGTTGCCCTGGTCGAGCATCATCAGGTCGGCCAGTTCGTCGATCACGATGATAATGTAGGGCAGCCGCCGTTCTTCGTCCTTCTGCTCGTCAAACAGGCCGGGCTCCTCGTCGTCGAACAGCCGGTTGTACTGGTCGATGTTGCGGACGCCCTTTTCCGCCAGCGCTTTCAGCCGCCGCTCCATCTCGCGCACCGCGTTGCGCAGCGCGATCGCCGCCAGCTTGGGCTCGGTGATGATCGGCGTGTAGAGGTGGGGCACGCCTTCGTACACGCCCAGCTCCAGCCGCTTGGGGTCCACCAGGATCAGGCGGACCTCGTCGGGCGTCGCCTTGTAAAGCATAGACATGATCATGGCGTTGATAGCCACGCTCTTGCCCGAGCCGGTGGAGCCGGCGATCAGCAGGTGCGGCATGCTGGCCAGGTCGGCGGTCACCGTGCGCCCATTGATGTCCTTGCCCATGGAAAGCGTCAGCTTGGATTTCGAAGCGGCAAATTCCTGCGACTCGATGATCTCGCGCAGCCAAATGGTCTCGCGCTCGCGGTTGGGCACCTGAATGCCGACCGTGGATTTCCCCGCCATACGCTCGATCAGGATGCTCTCCGCCCTGAGGCCCAGGCAGAGGTCGTCGGCGAGACTCGTGATGCGGCTGTACTTGATCCCCGCCTCCGGCTTGAATTCGTAGGTGGTGACCACCGGGCCGGGGTTGATCTGCGTCACCTGGCCGTGCGCCTCGAATTCCGCGCACTTCTCCGCCAGCACCTGGGCCAGGCGCTTGAGCTCGTCTTCGTTGATGCCCTGCTGCTCGTCCGGCCGGTGCAGCAGCGCGCTGGAGGGCAGCTTGTACGTGCCGCGAATCCTGGGCATCGTGGTCCTGGGACGCGTGGCGCTGTCGGCGCGCGTGCCAACCGCCGGCTCGGCTGCCACCGGCTCAGGCGCGGGCGGCGCAGGCAGCGCATCTTCCGCCATGCGTTCGATGCCGGTCTTGGCTGCAGACACGGATGCCGGTGTCGGCGGTGTAGGTTGCGTTTCCTGCGCGCTGACCACCAGCCGCTGCGCACGCCGCTTTTCGAGTTCCTTCAGGGCGCGGGCTTTGGCGCGCGCCATCCGCCAGTCCTTCAAGCGCTCCAGCCCGGCATAGATGAACGTGAACCGCGTTTGTCCCCAGGTTTGCAGCGTGCCGAAGGAGAATGTCGTCGAGAGATAAAGTCCGACGGCCAGCACCGCCGCGCAGACGATATAGGCGCCCGCCAGGTTGAACCAGTGGATCAGGGCGTCGCCCACGATCCTGCCCAGCAGGCCCTCGATGGGGATGGCATGCCGCCAGCGCAGATGTCCCGGCATCAAGCCCAGCATTCCCGGAGCGAACACCAGCAGCATCAGCGCGCCTGAGATCTTGGCTCCCGGCGAACCGACGGTGCGCGAGCGGAACCAGCGCGCGGCCAGGAACGCGAGCATTACCGGCACAAGGAAGGCCGCGATGCCGGCCGCTTGCAGCAACAGGTCGCTGCCATAGGCACCGAGGATGCCCACCCAGTTGTGGGCCGGGCGCGACGCCGGAGCCGGTCCGGCGGTGTTCAGCGAGCGGTCCACCGGGGAATACGACACCAGGGCGAGGAAAAGGAGGATCGCGGCGACGAACAACAAAAACCCGATCAGCTCGTTCAGCCGCCGGTTACCGGTGGGCGTGTAAGCCCGGGAGAATGGATTCATCGTGGCGTCTTCACACTTCCAGACACACCCACACCCGCACGGCCAGATGCCGACTGCTGCGTGCCCTCAGGCCACCCAAGCGTGCTTGCTGGAAAATGCGCGAATCGCGCCAGAGCAAAGGGATTATGACAAAATCCGCCCCGCCAAACCAACTGGATTTTGGCCGGTGACCCTTGCTGGGTACGGGTCTCAGCGCCCCGCCGAGGTCGCCCAGGCCAGCACGGCAATCCCCACTACGATGCGGTACACGGCGAAGGGCGCGAACCCACCCCTCCGCACCCAGTGCATGAACCAGGCCACCACCGCATAGGCGACAACAAAGGAGACCACGAACCCGATCGCCAGGATGATCCACCCGTGCAAGTCGGTGGGCGCCACGCCGATCCCGCTGCCACCGCCCTTGAGCGACTTGAACAGATCGTAGCCGGTGGCCGCGATCATCGTCGGCATGGAGAGAAAGAACGAGAACTCGAGCGCCGCCGACCGCGACATCCCCACCAGTTGCCCGCCGGCGATGGTGGACATCGAGCGCGAAGTCCCGGGGAACACGGCGGAGGTGATCTGGCACGCGCCAATCCAGATAGCCTGCCCGAGCGTCATTTCCTCCATGTCGTTTGTCTTGTACCCGCCGCCGGCACGCGGCATGCCGTAGATGGCGTCCACCACCCACATCACCACGCCGCCGATCAGCAGCGCCGCTCCCATCACGTAAATGCTCTCCAGGTTCTTGCCGATTACCTTGGTCAGCAGCAGCGCCGGTACCGCCGTGACAACGAAGGCGATCGCGGTAAGGCTCAAAGGATGATCCATCACCGTGCGGTTACCACTGCGCCCGTTCGGGAACGTCGCGAGGAATTCGCTGATGCGCGCCCGAAAGTAGATGGGCAGGCAGAGGATCGCTCCCAACTGGATCACGATGGTGTACATCTTCCAGTAGCCGTTACCCAGATCCACGCCCAGCACGGCCTCCGACAGACGCAAGTGCGCCGTCGAGCTGACGGGAAGGAATTCGGTGAGACCTTCAATGACGCCCAGCAGTAGCGACAGCAAATAATCGTTCAACCCAATCTCCCCACATCACTCGGCTGAGGGCCGGTCATTGAATGGTATTGCCATAGGTCGGAATGTCTTGCTCGATCAGATAGAGAAGAGCCTGAGCTCGCGCTCCCCAATCGGTCTGCGCATACCGGCTGGCGATCTGCCGCGCCAGCGCGGTGGCTTTGTTCTTCGCCCCGCTTGAGCGGCCGGCGTTGCCCTCATCTTTATACATCTGGATCAGCGCCGCCTGCCGCCACGCCGCCTGGTACAAAGCCTCAGCCGCCTTGGGCGACTGCGGGTGCTCGCGCACGTATTTCTCGTAGAGCTCGGATTCCTTCTCCGGACACTTGGTGTCGCCTCCCCAATCGCCGCACACCTTGTTCTCGATCAAATGGTACGCCGCCAGGTCGGCCCACGTGCTGCCCCGGAATTTCTTCATCACCTCGCGCATCCAGTCTTCATCGATCTGCGCGCGCAAGAGCGGATTGCGCTCCTTGGCCGAGGGGCGGGTATGCACGTCGAGCGCGTCCAGTTGCCAGCGGATATCCGCCGCGCGATACAGCGCCTCGCCCGCCAGCGGCGACTGGGGAAAGTATTCCGCCATGCGGTGGTAAAGGCGCATGGCATCCCTGTCCGCGCCTTTGCGTCCGTAGCGTCGGCTGGCTTCGGCTTCCGAATCCGCCGCCGCACCGAAAACGATCTTGTCCCCCTCCGGCGTCGAGGTGCGAACCACGCCCTTGTCCATGATCCACCCGGTGACGGTGCCGTCCACTTGCGTGATGTGCAGCCATTCGTGACTCTTTTCCAGGATCGCGACCTCGCGCCCGCGCTCCAGGTTCGCCATCCGGGTAGAAGTCTCATCAGGAGAGAGATAGATATAGGCTTCCCGCACCATGATCGCCCGTTCGGCCTGCGCTGCGTGCAGCCTCGGGACACAGCACAGCGCCAACAGGACCACGGCGGGAACAAACCAGAGATTGAGCCTTCTGATCACCCTGTTGGTTGTAGAGACGCAGCATGCTGCGTCTCTACCCAGATGCATCACTTTACCCCCGGGATGGCGCTGCTCTCGAACATTTGCTCCGCCTTGACGATGGTGATGTTCTCGCGCGGGATCTTCAGCTTGTACGCCTTCCACTCCTCGTCCTGGGCCAGCATCTTCTGCTTCTCCGGCGGCGCTGGCTCGGAGATGTGGTACTCCGCGGGTGTCTTGGATTGGACGTTGCTGTCGGTCGCGATGTCATCCGCCAGCTTCTGAGCCATGCTCTCGCTGGTCACTATCAAATATTTCAGGTTTGCGACCTGAAGATACTTCTTGATCGCCGCATTCACCTGCTCGGCCGTCAGCCTGTCGATGTTGGCCAGCATGTCCACCAGGTAAGCGTGGTCCTTCATGCCGTAGAACATGTCGTCGAGGCGATAGCCGAGCTGCCGCCCCTTGCTGTCCGCATAATTAAGGTAGAGCGTTCGCGCCTTCTGTTTGGCGGCTTCCACCTGCTCCCGAGTCATGCCATTCTTGATGAAGTTGTCGAGTTCCCAGGTCATGGCCTTCAGGATGAAGTGGGCGTACGGGTGGCCCACCGGGCGGATCCACATGCTGAAGTACTGCTGGTCGCGCGGCGTCCCGGGCGGGGGGAACAGCGCATACGGCCGCGCCGCGTAGTATTCGATGTAGGAGTAGTCGCCGTAGTTGTATCCGCGTTCTTCGCGGATGTCCTTGTATAACCGCCCGAAACTGTCACGGTGCACGCCCAAGAATACGTTAGCCACGAACAGCGGCCAGTAATCCGGATCGCCGCGCCGCACCGGGATGGGAAAGCCAAGATGCAAGCCGGTGGCGATAGCGTTGGGCTGGGTGATGATGAGCAGGCGATGCCCAGTGAGCGTGGGCGTCGTTGCCTTTGTCCGTCGTGACTCGGGCGGGCCGCCCGCGCTCGTGGGTAGCGACGAAAGCAGCAGCTTGAGCGTGCCCGGATCGGTAATGCTCGCGGCGACAAACATATCCGGGGCGTGGTAATTCTGCTTGTAGTACGCCTGCAAGTCGTCGCGAGTGACGGCCTGCAGCCCTTCGACGGTGCCCTGCGCCAGGTGGCCAAAAGCCGTGCCCTGCAACACGTAGTCGTCCAATGCCAGCAACCCCAGTTGTTCCTGCTGCTCAAATCGCAGGTTCGACCGGATGCCCACCAGCGCTTCCTTGCGGATGCGCTCCAGCTCGGCTTGCAGGAACAGCGGCTGCGTAAACATCGGCTTCAACACTCGGGCAACGAACTGGGGAAAGGCATCCCGCGGCACGGTCATGCTGAAGGTGGTGGTTTCTTTTTCGACGCGCACCTGGGGATACGCCGCCTCGCCCCACGGACGCGTGATCTCGGCCAGCTTTTCTTTTGTGACCGGGTACTTGGGATCGCCAAAGCCGCCCTCGAGCATCATTCTGCCCAGCAGGCTGGCGGTACCCTGTTTGCCCCGCGGGTCCTCGGCCGAACCCGCACGCACCATGATCTGGACTTCATACAGCGGCGAGGGCGAAGCCAGCGTGACCACATTCGCCGGAAGTTCGGGCGCAGCCGCCGGCCCATGTTTCGTCAGCGCCTGCTGCGCCGGCGACAACGTCACCCCAACCAGCACCAGCAGGAAACTGAGTACGGAGTACTGAGTACCGTGTACGGTCTTCTTCATCACCGCACCTCCGTCTTCTTGGGTGCGGTGTCCGGCGGTTGCGGGCCGTGCCACAGCGTGCCCACCAGCCGCCCTTCGCGGTTGAAGTACTTGGCAGCGTAGTCATCGATGTCCGCCGGCTGCAGTTCCTCGACCGACTGCAGCAGCGTATCCAGCACGTGCGGATCGCGGTTGAAGCGGTAGAACGTGGCCAGCGTTTCGGCGATGCTGTCGGTGGTGTCCCACTGCGCCAGGAAATCATTCTTCACCTTGCTCTTGATGACCTCGAGCGTCCTGGCCGCGTTGGGATCTTTGGAGAAGTTTTTCAGCGCCTCGGTGCCATTGACGATGTCGTAGCGCACCTCGTCCACGTACTTGGCGCCGTCTTTCTGGAAGCGTTCCAGGCTGAGCTCTGCGCCCAGCAGCATCCAGTGCGGGTCGGTGGAAACCGGCGACGTGTACGTGGCGAACGAGGTCACAGACTGTTTCTGATAGCGCAGCTTCTGGTAGAGCGGCGCCGAGCGCGAGGTCAGCAGTTCATCCAGCACCAGGGCGACCGCCGACTCCGGCGTGCCGGGATGGAACGCTGGCGTGTGATAAGCGACCATTAGCCGTGGCGCGACCTCAGCTTCCCAGTCCACGTGCACCGGCTTCTCGTCTCTAGGCTCATGCGGTGTGGGGATCTTGGGCGTTGGAACCGGTTTCCAATCGGCATACGCCTTCTCGATCGCCGGGAACAGATGGTGCGGATTCACGTCGCCCACTACGATCAGGGCCACGTCATTCGGCGTGTAATAGTTACGGAAGAACTGCCAGGCCGCATCCCAGGCTTGCGGCATCTTCTCCACGTCGTCGAGATAACCGATGATGGTGTGGCCGTAAGGATGATTGGGGAAGGCCACCGGCGACATCTGCTCGATCATCTTCTGCGCCGGGAACGAATAGATCCGCCGGTATTCTCCCAGCACCGCCCCGGCTTCGACCTGGAAGGTCTTCTGGTCCAGCTTCAGATCCTTGAAGCGCGAGGCTTCCAATTCGATGACGCCCGGCGCCGGCCCTTGCGGCGTCTGCACCGGCCCCACCAGGTTCTGCGCGAAGGTGAACGGGTGATAGAAGGTTATGTCGTAGCTGGTGAAGGCGTTGTTGTAGCAGCCCAGGCGGTCCATCATGTCCTGGTACCCGCCCGCCACTCCATTGTATTCGTGGCGGAACATGATGTGCTCGAACAGGTGCGCCAGCCCCGTTTTGCCTTTTTCCGTCTCGTTGCGCGAACCAGCGAAGACGGGCGTGGTGTAACTCACCATGTTCTTGAACTCGGGGGTGGGAACGATCAGGATGCGCAACCCGTTCCCCAGCGTCCTTTCGTAGATGGGATAAGGGAAAAACTTCGCCGGCGGCTTCGCGGGCTTGTGCGCCAGCACGCTGCGCCTTTGCGGAACCACTTGCGCGCTCGCACTCAAGGCCAGCAACAGCAGGCACACGGCCGCGCCCAGGGATAAATGCTTCATAGATTAGTCCTCGGGGATTGCGTCACGATCAGGAGAACCACAGATTCTACACTGTCGCGGCGGGACTCAGTCGCCGTTGACCGTGGCTTCCAGCCAGCCACCATCGAGCACCGAGGCGAGCAGTTGCGGCTCGACGCTGCCACCGCTGATAATCGCCACCGTTTTCTCAGTGCGCGGGAATTCGCAGGCATGGAAGAGGAAGGCGGCAGACGTGACCGCGCCGCTCGGCTCCGCCACCAGCCGCGCGCCCAGCGCCAGCCGCCGCATGGCCTCGCGGATCTCGTCCTCGCTGACCGTGATGATGTCGTCCACGTGGCGGCGGATGTGCTCGAAGTTGATCTCGCCCACACTCTGCGTACGCAAGCCGTCGGCCAGCGTACGTCCCACCTGCTCGCCCGGCCAGGAGACGATCTTGCCGGCCCGCAGGCTGGCCTGAGCATCGGCCGCCAGCTCGGGTTCCACTCCGATGATCTTCGCCTGCGGACGAAGCAGCTTCACCGCCGTGGCCACGCCGCTGATCAGACCTCCGCCGCCCACGGGTACAAGGACGAGCTCCACGTCGGGCAGATCTTCCACAATCTCGAGGCCGATCGTGCCTTGTCCGGCGATGATCTTTTCGTCGTTGAACGGCGGAATGATGACGTACCCGTGCTCCGCCGCCAGTTCTTCCGCCTTGGCCTGGCGCTCGCCGCTGGTCGGCCCCACGGGCACGATCTCCGCCCCCAGCGCCTTGGTAGCTTCGATCTTGTTGACTGGCGCCTTGCGCGGCATCACCACCACCGCTTTCACGCCCAGCGCCCGCGCCGAGTACGCGACCCCTTGCGCGTGATTGCCGCTCGAGTAGGTGATGACGCCGCTTCGCCGCTCGCCCTCTGAGAGCGACGCGATCTTGTTATAGGCGCCGCGCAGCTTGAAGGAGCCGATGGGCTGAAAGCTCTCCGGCTTAAACCAGAGCCGCCGGCCGTCTTCCTCATTCGCGACCAGGGGCGTGCGTGCAGCCACGCCTCGCAACCGCTGCTGCGCCTGTCGAATGTCGTCGAGGGTGACGATGGCTTCCTCTCCCACTCTGCGACTGTCACCCTGAGCGCGCCGCAGTTGCGCGCGAAGGATCTAGACAATGTCGAAGCGGCAATGACGGCAGAAGTTCCCTCGCTGCACTCGGGATTTCGGCCCGGGGCTCAGACGCCCCGGAAAACGCCTCAACTTCGCTTCGCTCAGAATGACAGGCTTAGGCATAGCGGCCTCAGCCCGCAATGTCGCACCAACTAGATTTCAAGAATCACCGGCATGATCAGCGGACGGCGCGAGGTGTTCTTGTGGATGTAGCGCTTCAGGTCCTGGCGGATCTTCTCCTTCATCACGCCCCAGTCGCCTTTCTCTTCCTTGCTCGATTCTTCAAGCGTCTGCATCACCACCTGCCGGGCTTCGTCCATGAAGCCATCCTCCGCTGCTGCGGCCGCGAAGCCGCGGGTCACGATCTCCGGCACCGATTCGACTTTTCCGCTCAGCTTGTTGATGGCGATGATAGCCAGCACCATGCCGTCTTCGCTGAGCAGGCGGCGGTCGCGGATCACCAGGTCTTCGACCACGTCCGTCCGCGACCCGGAATCGATGCACACGCGGCCCACCGCGACCTCTCCCGCCTTGCGCGCGCCCAGCTCGTCGAACTCCAGCACGTCGCCGCTCTCCAGCAGGATCACCTTGCCGACGGCGCCGTGCATCGAGGCCGCCAGCTCGCCATGCCGCCGTAGTTGCCGGTACTCGCCGTGGATGGGAATGAAGTACCGCGGCTTCACCAGGTTGATGATCAGCTTCAACTCCTCCTGGCTGGCGTGGCCGCTCACGTGAACCGGCGGCTGCGAGCCGTCGTCGTACACCACCAGCGCCTCGCGCCGGTAGAGGTGGTCGATCATGCGGTAGATGGCTTTTTCGTTCCCGGGGATGATGCGCGAGCTGAGCACCACCGTGTCGTCGCGTTCGATCTTCACGTGCTTGTGGCTGTCCACGGCGGTGCGCGAGAGCGCCGACATGGGCTCGCCCTGGCTGCCGCTGATCAGCACGCACACGCGCTCGGGCGGGAAGTCCTTCACCTGCCCGGGGTGAATCAGCACGCCGTCGGGGATCTCGACGTATCCCAGGTCCTGCGCGATCTCCGCCGACTCGTTCATGGAGCGCCCCACCAGCGCCACCTTGCGGTTGTACTCGAAGGCGGTGTCGATGGTGAGCTTC
>JAHFUA010000175.1 GCA_023265315.1 Acidobacteriota bacterium
TGAGCCGGCCGATTCTTGCGCGCGTATTTGCCGTGCGCGCCGCTCTTCACGTCGACTCCTAGACGCCGAACTGCTGTACCAGGCCAATTAGCGTCATGTTTTCCGCGATCGCCGTGTGCGGAATGAGCGCATAGAGCCACGGCTTGTCGCCGTGCTTCGCCGCATTCTCGGAAGCATTTCGGCACCACTGCACTGCGGATTCCTTCTTCGCCAGGACGATCGGATCGTTCATCTCGTTGCTCGCCTTGGGCTCCAGCATGTAGATCGCGCCGTCGGCTTCCGCCACGAAGTCCGGCTGGTATTCCAGATGTTCCGAACCCTGACGGTAATAAATCTGGAACTGGCCTTTCGCCGGCTTGAACCAGCGACTCGCGTCCCGGTCAAGGATCACCGCGAGCTTGCGCTCGGCGTCTGAACCGAATTTCTGCACCGGGTACAAGCATCGCTTGAAGCCACCGAACAGGTACTTCGCCATATTGCTCTTGTCCGAGGGCGAGACCCGATAGTCGGCTGTCGGCTCCTGCACCGAGTAGGTATAGGCGCTCTCCTTCAGCTTCGTTAATCCCTTGGTGACCTTGACCTCGTAGCCGACCGCGTCCTCCCAGTAGTGCTCCTGCTGTTGATTTCCACGCAAATCTGACCCGGGGTTTTCATCGGAAACTGACCCGGGTTTGTGTAGCAGTATAGCTATGAGTTGGTGGATAGGTCTTCGGTTTCCTCCGGTTTCTGAGTTTGGGTTTTTCGGGTTCGAACAGCTCGGCCGGGCTGCAGCCTGGCCGAGCTGTTCTTGAAGCGCCAGGAGTCGTTGCCGGTCTCGACGATGTGGCAGTGATGGGTCAGCCGGTCCAGCAGCGCGGTGGTCATCTTGGCGTCGCCGAAGACGCTCGCCCACTCGGTGAAGCTCAAGTTGGTCGTGATCATCACGCTGGTGTGCTCGTAGAGCTTGGAGAGCAGGTGAAACAGGAGCGCCCCGCCCGCCTGGCTGAAGGGGAGATACCCCATCTCGTCGAGGATCACCAGATCGACATGCATCAACCGGTAGGCGAGCTGTCCCTGTTTACCGGCTGCTTTCTCCTGCTCGAGCGCATTGACCAGCTCGACGGTGGAGTAAAAGCGCACACGCTTGCCGTGGTGGCGGATCGCCTCGATGCCAATAGCTGTCGCCAAGTGCGTTTTGCCCGTTCCGGGCCCACCGATCAGCACCGCGTTGTGGGCGGCCTCGAGGAACTCCAGCGTATGGAGTCGGCGCACCAGGGCTTCATCCACCCGGGACTGGGAGAACTCGAACCCGGCCAGATCGCGATGCGCCGGGAAGCGCGCCGCGCTCATCTGGTAGGCGATCGAGCGCACGTCGCGTTCGGCGCGCTCGGCGGCGAGCAACTGCTCGAGGAAGCGTTCGGGATCGAACTCGGCGTGCCGCGCCCGCGCCACCAGCTCCGGCCAGCTGCTGGCCATGCCGTGGAGCTTGAGCGCCTTGAGTTTAGCCACCGTTTCAATCGACATGGGTCACCTCCGCATCCGCATCGGGGCGCAGCCGCTCATAGCGATCGACGTCCGCGGCCGGCTCCTCGGCGAGGGCAAGTGCCGTTGCGGACACATCGGCAAGCGGTGGGCCGGCGGGCGATTTCAGGCGCGCGAGGACGTTGAGCACATGCTCGCCGCTCGGGCGCCCGGATTCCAGCGCGATCTCCGCGGCCACCAGCACCGCTTCGAGGCCATGCAACGGCACGGCCGCCAGGACCTGGGCCATCACCCGATCGCCGCCCGGGTGTTTAAGCAGGTGCGCCTGCAACCGCACGAGCGGCTCGGGCATCGTGGCAAAGGGCGCGCCGTTGCGTAACGCACCGGGCTTCTTCACGATCAGGCTAATGTAGTGGCGCCAGTCGTAGAAGGTCTGCTCGCGCTCGAAGCTGCGCGCATGACGCGCAATTTCGTGCCCTTCGGCCACCACCACGAGTTCGAACGGATACACGCGCAGGCTCACCACCCGGTGCGCGTACTCCGTGGGCACGCTGTAGCGGTTGCGCTGCGCGTGCACGAGCCCCGTGGTCGAGACCCGAGCAGGCTGTTCGACGTAGCCGTCAAAGGGCCGTGGCAACGGCATCAGACGCGCCTGCTCGTCCTGCAGCAGCTCGGCAATGGTCAGCTCCGGCCACTGCGGATGGCGCATCTCCTCCCAGGCTACCCGGCAACGCGCTGCGAGCCAGCGGTTCAAATCCTCCAGACTCGCCCAGCGCCGCTCGGTGGCCTCGCGCCAGATCTGCCGGCGCCGGTCCTGGACGTTCTTCTCGACGATGCCCTTCTCCCAGCCCGCGGCGCGGTTACAGAACTCCGGCTCGAACAGGTAGTGCGAGCACATGGCGTGAAAGCGCACGTTGACCGTGCGCTCCTTGCCGCGGCCGACGCGGTCCACCGCGGTCTTCATGTTGTCGTAGATGCCGCGGCGCGGAACGCCGCCGAACGCGGCAAAGGCGCGTGCGTGCGCGTCGAACAGCATTTCGTGGCTCTGACTCGGGTAGGCCACCAGCCAGAAGGCGCGGCTCGCAGCCAGTTTGGTGTGTGCAACTTCCAGCCGCCGGCGCAAACCCCCGACAAAGGCGTACTCACAGCTCCAGTCGAACTGGAACGCCTCACCGAGCTCGAAGGCAAGCGGCACGTACGCAGCGCGCCTGGGCGCATCGGCTTCTTCGGCCTTCCAGCGGCGCACGAACGCACACACGCGCCCATATCCACCTTCATAGCCGTGCGCCCGGATCGCCTGGAATAGCGCCATCGCCGTGCGCCGCTCGCGCTTGACGCGGTGGCTGTCGCTGCGTAGCCACGTGCGCAGCAACTCCGCCCACCCATCGAGCTTGCTCGCGCTCTTTCGCGGCGGGTATTTCGGTTCAACCACCTCCGGCCGGCGCAGCCAACTGCGCACCGTGTTCCTCGACAGCCCTGTGCGCCTGGAAACCTCGCGCAGCGACATCCGGTCGCGGAAATGCATCCGCCTGATCTTGGCCAACATGCCCACGTTGATCACTCCTCGTTCTCCCGCTCGTTCTTAGAGCGGGCAAGTCAATCACGTGGGTCAGTTTTGCGTGAAAACTACCTCCCGAAGTGGGTCAGTTCTGCGTGGCCATCAACAAAGCAAGACTTCTGACCGCGTCCCCGGAACAAGTCGCCACCTTTGTTTCAGAGGGAGCAATGGTCCGATACGATTCGTTCATTGCTCCCGC
>JAHFUA010000111.1 GCA_023265315.1 Acidobacteriota bacterium
CGAGCGCCGCGGTCCCTTCCTGTGGGAGCACCCGCCGGTGATGGAGAACTGCGCCAACTGCCACGAAGCGCACGGCACCAGCAACCCGCAGCTGCTGAAGATGCGCATGCCGCGGGTGTGCGATTCCTGCCACGTCACCAGTCGCCACCCCACCACGCCGATACTCCCTAATTCCATCCGAGACTTCAACCGGGGTTGCACCAACTGCCACTCCGCCATCCACGGGTCCAATCACCCGTCGGG
The DNA here is from genome assembly GCA_023265315.1 of Acidobacteriota bacterium. Taxonomy (GTDB): domain Bacteria; phylum Acidobacteriota; class Terriglobia; order Terriglobales; family Acidobacteriaceae; genus JAHFUA01. The sequence goes on from JAHFUA010000111.1 coordinate 244, forward strand.
CAACATGTTCCTACGCTGAGGAGGAGAGAGCGCAATGAAAAGCAAGAGAGCAAGTCAGTTTGCAGGGTTAGCAGTATTCGCGCTCCTGCTGCTGCCGGCAGCGGTTTGTGCTGAGGAGCAGGCCCCCGAGCGTGGGAGCGTGGAATTCGGGGTCCGCTACATCTGGGGGGATGTCTATGGCCGTCCGGATCTCCAGCTCGGTCCCAGTACGGGGGCCAATCCAGCCGTCGCTCCGGGGTGTCTGGGCTGCGGAACCCCATTCGATCCGCTGCTGAAGACCTCGAAATACAACGAGTATCGCGATCTGCGGAACGGCTTCTTTATCCGCCGCTTCAACGCCACTTTCGACAACCTGCTCAACTCCAAGAATTATGTGAGCTTGCAGTCGCAGAAGACGCTTTACCGGGATCAGAGCTACCTGGCGACCTTCGGCCAGTACGGCAAGTTCAGGATTCAGTTCCGCTACGATGAGATCCCGCACGTTTATACCAACACTGCTCGCACCCTCTTCACCGAGACCGCGCCGGGGGTGTGGACCTTTCCGGCGGTGATCCGGCAAACGCTGCAGGCCACCAGCGCCGCCAACATTCCCTCAGTTGTCGCCGGCACCAACAATCAGCCGGGCGTGGTGCCGCAGTTCAACTTCATCACCCCGTCCATCATCCGCAAGGCTGGAACCGCGTCGCTTTCCTACAACGTGACTCCGGATTTGAACTTCAATGCCATGTTCTGGCGGGAGAGCCAGAATGGCATACGGCCCATTGGGGTGATCCTCAACTCCAGCCCCAGCGCCAGCGCTACTGCCGGCTACGGTGTGGAAATTCCTGAGGCCATCAGCTACTTCAACAACCTGGTGCGAGTGGGCGCCGAGTACGGCAAGCGAAGCTGGGCCGTGCAGGCCGCCTATATCGGATCGTTCTTCCAGAACAACATCAACCAGATGGTCGTCGACAATCCCTTCAACTTCAGTTTGGTGGGCGCCTCCACTCCCCAGCGCGCGCAAGTTGACATGTATCCGGACAACCAGGCGCACTACCTGAATGTTGCCGGCGCCACCGACGTGGGCAAGTGGCTGCGCCTGATGGCCAGCATCAACCCGGGCTGGCTGCGGCAGAACGACGCCTTCCTCCCCTACACGACTAACACAGCAATCACTGGCTGTGGCGACGGCATCAACCTCGGTACCCAACCCTGCACCTCGCCGCCAGCGCTGGTGCCGAGCTTGAACGGGGAGAAGCAGACCCTGGCCATGAACTACACCCTGGTCACCTTGCCCTGGAAGCGTTTCCAGGTGAAAGCCGCCTATCGCCACTACGACTACAACAACAACACTCCGGTCCACACCTTCACCCCGACCCAGGGCGATGTAGGTGGACCAACCGCTACGGACAACCAAGGCCGCGCCACCAGCTTCAACAGGAAAAACCTTGAGTTGAGCGGCAACTGGTACTTTGCCAGGAGAAGCTCCCTGAAGGTTGGGTACGAGGCCGAGTGGATGGACCGCTCGCATCGCGACGCGGAACACTCGCTGGAGAATTCGGTCTTTGCTGCGGCGGATATCAGCCCCATCAAGGACCTGCTCTTCCGGCTGTCCTACCGCTACTCGAGCCGCAAGCCGGACGCGTACCAGGACGAAGCAGCCAGTGACCCGGTGACAGGCGATGAGATCCCCTGCACTGACACTACGACTGTATCCTTCACCGAGGAGCAGCGTTGTCACCGTCGGTTCGACGAGGCCGCCCGAGTGCGGAACCGTGCCGACGGGCTCATTCAGTACAGTCCAACCAGCAAGCTCACCCTCTCCGCCTTCGCGGGCACGATTCAGGACGACTACAACCGTCAAGGGGACACCAACAGTCCCACGCCGCTGAACTTCCTTACCGGCTCAGCGGCCACCACCGGTCCCTATTTCCTCTACGGCATCCTGAAGGACATTTCCTACAACTACGGTTTCGGCGCGGACTACGCCGTTTCACCGCAACTGACTCTGTTTGCCGAGTATTCGCACGAGCACTACTACAGGAGAATGATCTCACGTAACCGCGCGCCCACTTCCGGCACGCAGACGATTCTGACCTGCAATGGCTGCGACACCGCCAACAATGACTGGGAAAGCACCACCCCGGAGCTGGTTGACATCTGGACGGCGGGGGCGGATACCTACATCGGCAAGAAGGCTTATTTCACGACCTATTACTCGCTGTCGGCGGGATGGGCCAATACCTTCTCCCGATTCCTGGGCGATCCCACCATCCTCGCCCCGGCCACGACCAATCGGTTCGTTCTGGTCGGCTCGAGCGCCGCCGGCAACTATCCGGAGAGCGTCAGCCGCCAGCATGAGGTGGTAGCCGTCTTCAAGTACAAGCTCAGCAAGAGTCTCTGGCCCAAGGTGGAGTACCGCTACCAGCAGTTTGATAACCGGGACGCCCAGACCACGCCCATGACGCAGTACATGGGCTGCGTGAGTGGGACAACAACGGTGGCCGGCTGTCCTGTTCCCATGTTCACCAGTGCCAGCAGCAGTCCAACCCCCACCTTCTCCCCCAGCCCGTTCTACCCGGGATTCGTGGTGGGTGATACGTCGGCGGCCCGGTACCTGTTCCTGGGCGTGGACCAGCCCTCGTACAGGGCGCATTACATCGCGGCCACGCTGGAGTACCACTTCTAAACTGCCCTGTAAGGAGTGGGATGGGTCTTTGGCCCATCCCACTTTTTTGCCCGGGGGCGACGGCGATGCTGGTAGGGTTGGGAGAGCACAATCCCTCAGTGTGACGGCAGTCACAATCAATCGTGCACGGGGTCACATCCCGCTGCTCCCCGGATTTGAAATCCTTGATCTGGATCTGGAGCAAGGCCTCCGTATCCGTGTATAAAGGTTGACCGAACCGGTTTTTGTGGGATTTTTAAACGCTGCAAAATACCTCATCCCTCAGGAGGAAGACACCGTGAACCTAGCGCTGGGTAAGAGACTGGCGGTCGTGATGGTGGTGCTGGCCATGCTCGTGCTACCGCTGGCATCCTTTGCCGCTGATGCGGCTGCCGACCTTTACAAATCCAAGTGTGCCATGTGCCATGGCCCCGACGGCAAGGGCAAGATGGCCGGCACCAAGGACTTGGGCTCCGCCGAGGTGCAGAAGGCTTCAGACACCGACCTGACCGCCGCCATCGCCAAGGGCAAGCCGCCCAAGATGCCGGCCAACGAGGGCAAACTGACTGCCGACCAGATCAAATCGCTGGTCGCTTACGTCCGCACTTTCAAGAAGTAAACAACCCGGCGAGCTCCCGGGGTCCCCAGCAAGCCTGCCTTTGGCTTGCTGGGGTGGTGGCCCGCCGGAAAAGTGACATCCATGGACCACGCGGAAAGCTCAACCCGACACGAGCCGGCACGCCGCCGCTTGATGCAGGTATTGCTGGGCGGCGGCTTGCTGGCTTCCGCGGTCTCCTTCCTTTACCCCGTCTGGCGCTACCTGGTGCCGCCGGTCGCCACCGACCTGGGCGGCGACAGCGTGGTGGCCGCCAAGGTGGGTGAACTGAAGGCGAATAGCGGCAAGATCTTTCGCTTCGGCAGCCGGCCGGGCTTGCTGGTGCGCACCGCCGACGGCGAGTATCGCGCCATGTCCGCCATCTGCACCCACCTGAACTGTACGGTGCAGTATCGCAGCGACGTGCGCGAGGTGTGGTGCGCCTGCCATAACGGTTTCTACGATCTCAACGGCCGCAACATCGCCGGACCGCCGCCGCGCCCGCTCGAGTCCTACGCCGTGCACGTCAACGGCGACGATGTGGTGGTCAGTCGCCGGCGGGGGACTTGATGGGCAGCGCGCCCGAGGCCGCACCCCGCAGCTCCACTCACCGCAACCCGCTGGTGCGCTGGCTCGATGAACGCTTCGGCTGGGAGGATTTGCTCGCCCCACTGCGTCATAAGACGGTTCCCGTCCACAAGTTGTCGTATTGGTATTTTCTCGGCGGCATCACATTGTTCCTGTTCATCATCCAGGTGCTCACCGGCATCCTGCTGCTGCTCTACTACCGCGCCAGCGCCAACGAGGCCTTCGAGAGCGTGCAGTACATTATGACCCAGGTGCAGTTCGGGTGGCTGGTGCGCTCCATCCATTCCTGGTCGGCGAACCTGATGATCTTCACCGCCTTCGCCCACATGTTCAGCGTGCTCTTTCTGCGCGCCTATACCAAGCCGCGCGAGCTCACCTGGCTCACCGGCATGGTGCTGCTGTTCCTGGCGCTGGGCTTCGGTTTCAGCGGCTACCTGCTGCCTTGGAACACGCTGGCGTTCTTCGCCACCAAGGTGGGTACCGAGATTCCCGGGCAGATCCCGGTGATCGGCAAGCCGCTGCTGATCTTCCTGCGCGGCGGGGAAGAGGTGACGGGCGCGACCCTGACCCGCTTCTTTGGCTTCCACGTGGCCTTGCTTCCCGGCATCACCACCTTGCTGATTGCCGCTCACATCTTGTTGATCCAGCGGCTGGGCATGAGCGTGCCGCCCAGCCAGGAAGCGGCCTGGAAGGCGCTGCCTCCGAGCAAGCGCGAGATGCCCTTTTTCCCCAACTTTTTCGCGCGCGAGCTGATGGCCTGGTACATCGCGCTAGGCGTGCTGGGCTTGCTGGCCGCGCTCTACCCCTGGGAACTGGGAAGCAAGGCCGATCCCTTCGTGCCCGCGCCCGCCGGCATCAGGCCGGAATGGTATTTCGTCTTCATGTTCCAGACGCTGAAGCTCATTCCCGCCAAGGTCGGTCCCATCGACGGCGAGTTGCTGGGCATCCTGGGATTCGGAGTAGTGGGACTGATCTGGGTGCTTTTGCCTTTTCTGGGCGGCGATCGTTACGGTCGCCGGCAGGTTTTCATCCGTGGCCTGGGCGTGTTCGCCCTGGCCTACATGCTGGGTATGACGGTCTATGGCTACTTGGCGAAATGACAAGATGGCGGGTGCGCTGAAGATGAAGCTCACGCGGCAACTGCTGTCGCTGACAGTCGCTGCCGGCTGCCTCCTGCTTCCTGCCACCTTATGGAGTGCCGAGGCGCGGCCCCAGGTCGCCAAGAGCAGTTGCGTGGAATGCCACTCCGCCTTCCCCCCGCCCACCGGTGTGAGCGAAGCGCAGTGGGCTGCCGACATCCACGCGCAGAAGGGCCTGAGCTGCGCCAGTTGCCATGGCGGCGACGCCAAGGACCCGTCGCCGGAAGGCGCCATGAGCAAGAAGGCCGGCTTCCGTGGCAAGCCCAAGCGCACGGAGATCCCGGCGCTGTGCGCCAAGTGCCACGCCGACGGCGCCTACATGCGGCAGTACAACCCCTCACTGCGCACCGACCAGTTGGCGCAATACCGGACCAGCGTCCACGGCAAGCGCCTGGCCCAGGGCGATACCAAGGTCGCCGTCTGCATCGATTGCCACAGCGTGCACGGCATCCGTTCCGCCAAGGACACGCGCTCCACCGTGAACCCGCTGAACGTGGCCAGCACCTGCTCGCGCTGCCATTCCGATGCCAACTACATGAAGGATTACAAGATCAAGACCGACCAGTTCGCTGGATACAGCGCCAGCGTCCACCACGAGGCCATGGTGGTCCGCGGCGACCTGAGCGCGCCCACCTGTACCACCTGCCACGGCAACCACGGGGCCGCGCCGCCGGGGGTGGCGTCGGTGGAGAACGTTTGCTCGACCTGCCACGTCTTCCAGGCGCAGTTGTTCGATACCAGTCCGCACAAGGCGGCCTTCGCGGCTATGGGCGCGGCTTCCTGCATTACCTGCCACAGCAATCACCGCATCGTCCACCCGACCGACAAATTCGTGGGCACCGGCAACGAAGCCATCTGCACCAATTGCCACGCCGCCGGCGATCCCGGCTTCGCGGCCGCGGGCAGGATCCACGACGATCTGGTCAAGCTGGATGAAGCCCTGAAGCGCTCCGCCGAAGTGCTCGACAAGGCGGAGCGCTCCGGCATGGAGGTCAGCCAGGCACGGCTGGAGGAGGCGCAGGGGCGCGACTCGCTCACCAAGGCGCGCGTGACCCTGCACAGCTTCCAGCCCGATAAGGTGGAGCAGGACACGCAGGCGGGCATGAAGATCGCGGCCAAAACCTATCAGGCCGGGCTGCAAGCCCTGGCCGAGCGCGACTACCGCCGCAAGGGGCTAGGCTTGACGCTCATCACGATTCTCGTAGTCCTGGCCGGACTGCGCCTGTATATCCGCCAGACTGAATCCAAGAACCAGTCGGGAGGTAGCTAGGAAACCTGAAAGAGTTAGCTTATGTCAGCGGGGTACCGAGTAGCGGAAGTCATGCGGCTTCGCTGTCGGCGTGTGGTAGGGCTGTTATTTTTCGCTCTCATATTTCTTGCTAGTTCGGCCTGGGCAGCCGATGCGCACGCCAACGCCGACTGCCTGGCCTGCCATGACGACAAGGGCCTGACCACCCAGCGCGGGGCCAAGACCGTCTCGCTTTACGTGGACGGGAAGAAGTTCGCGTCGTCGATTCACAGCTCGCTGTCCTGCACCTCCTGCCATGCCGACCTTGAGGGCAAGGAACTGCCTCATGGGACGCCTGTGGCCAAGGTGAACTGCGGCGCCTGTCACAGCGCCGAAGCGGAGCAGCATGCCAAGTCGCTGCACGGCAAAGCTGCGGCTCGGGGCGACCCGCTGGCGCCACGCTGCGTGAATTGCCACGGCAATCACGACATCCTGCCGGTGAAAGATCGGCGCTCCCCGGTGGCGCCGCTCAATGTCCCCTTCCTCTGCGGCAGGTGTCACCGCGAGGGTACGCCGGTCCAGACGCAACGCCCCATCGAGCAGCACAACATCCTGGAGAACTACTCCGAAAGCATCCACGGCGAGGGCCTGCTGAAGAAGGGGCTGATCGTGGCCCCCAACTGTGCCACCTGCCACATACTGACCCCAACTCCTCCATCGCCCGCAGGAACATCGCAGCCACCTGCACCAAGTGCCACGCCCAGATCGAGCAGGTGCACCGCAAGACCATCCGCGGCGAACTTTGGGAGAAGGAAGCGAACGTTCTACCGGCGTGCGTCGATTGTCACCAGCCGCACAAAGTGCGCAAGGTCTTCTACACTCAGGGCATGGCCGACGCCGACTGCCTGCGTTGCCACGCCGACGAGCGCTTGAAAGCATCCGATGGGCGTATTTTGCAGGTGCACGCCGCAGAACTGGCGGGTTCGCGCCACTCCAAGACAGCGTGCAGCCAGTGCCACTCCGAGGTGAACGCTTCGCGCGTGCGTCCCTGCGAGACCATCAAGAAAAAAGTCGATTGCAGCTCCTGCCACGCCGAGATCGCCCAGCAGTATCAGCGCAGCAAGCACGGGCAGCTCCTGGCCGCCAATGACGCCAACGCTCCCACCTGCAGGGAGTGCCACGGCACCCACGGCATCCTCGGCCGGCAGAACCCGGTCTCGGCTACCTTCGCCACCAACGTGCCTGCCTTGTGCGCCCGTTGCCACCGCGAGGGGCAGAAGGCGGCCCTGCGTTACACTGGGCGCCAGCACGAGATCACCCAGCACTACACCGAGAGCATCCACGGCAAGGGCCTGCTGAAGAGCGGCCTCACCGTGACCGCCACTTGCACCAACTGCCACACCGCCCACGGGGTGCTGCCGCGCACCGACCCGGAGTCCACGGTGAATCCCAAGAATGTCCCGGCCACCTGCGGCAAGTGCCACCACGGCATCCAGGAGCAGTTCGTGCAGAGCATCCATTCCGCGAGCGTGACCAGGACCGGCCAGGAGCTGCCGGTGTGCAGCGACTGCCACAGCGCTCACACCATCCGCCGTACCGACGAGGACGGTTTCAAGCTCGACATCATGAACAAGTGCGGGCGCTGCCACGCCGAGATCGCCAAGACCTACTTCGACACCTATCACGGGAAAGTCTCGCGCCTGGGCTACACCAAGACCGCCAAATGCTACGACTGCCACGGGGCGCACGACATCCAGAAGGTCACCGATCCCCGGTCGCACCTGAGCCGGGCCAACGTGGTCGCCACCTGCCGCAAGTGCCACAGCGACGCCACCCGGCGCTTCGCCGGATACCTGACCCACGCCACCCACCATGATCCCAAGAAGTATCCCTTCCTGTTCTGGTCGTTCTGGGGGATGACGGCGTTGCTGGTGGGGACCTTCGTCGTCGGCGGGGTGCACACCCTGTTGTGGCTGCCGCGCGCCGTCGAGATGCGCCGCGAACTGCGCGCCGAGGAAAGACGGGCGGCGCAAGCCCCGTCCGCCCCGCCCCCGGAGGACAACCATGCAGGACGGTAACCCCGAGTTGAGCAGCCTGGTACAGCACGCACGCGAAGCGACGGCGATCGCGGCGCCTGCCGCCGTTGCCCGTGCTGCGGCCGTCCCGGCGGTAGCCGTGGAGCGGGAATTCGTCCGCTTCAACCGCCTGCATCGCACCCTGCACGCGTGCATGATCGTCAGCTTCCTGAGCCTGGCCATCACCGGACTCACCTTGAAGTTTTCCTATACCGGGTGGGCGGTGGTGCTATCGCGGCTGCTGGGAGGCTTCCAGACCGCCGGCTACATCCATCGTTTCGCAGCCGTGATTATGTTCGGCACGTTCATCACCCACCTGGTGGATTTGTACCGCACCAAGAAGCGCAATAAGCAATCCTGGCGGTCCTTGCTGTTCGGCCCCAACACCTTGCTGCCCACACGGCAGGACCTGCGCGAGTTCCTCGCCACCATGAAGTGGTTCCTGCACCTGGGCCCACGTCCGCGCTACGGACGCTGGACCTACTGGGAGAAGTTCGATTACTTCGCCGTGTTCTGGGGGATCTTCATCATCGGCGCCACCGGACTGACGCTTTGGTTCCCGGTGTTTTTCACGCGCTTCCTGCCGGGGTCGTTTATCAACGTCGCCACCATCATCCACAGTGACGAAGCCTTGCTGGCGACCGGCTTTATCTTCACCGTGCACTTTTTCAACACCCATTTGCGGCCGGAAAAGTTCCCCATGGATACCACCATCTTCACCAGGCGCATGCAGTTGGCGGAGCTGCAGCGCGACAAGCCGCGCGAGTACGAGACGCTGGTGGCCCGCGGCGAGCTGGAGCAACACTTGGCGCAGCCGCATCCTCCCATCGTCGTGAGAACCATCCGCGCCTTCGCTTGGGGGGCTCTGGCCGTGGGGTTCGGCATCGTGGTCTGGATTATTTATGCCATGCTGTTCGCGTATCGGTAGCAGGAGGTTGGAGATGCCAGCGAGGGAAGCACCGGGGTCCCCAGCACGCGCCGGTTTTGCGCGTGATGGGGTGGTAGTACGCGCAGTTGAGCCTCGCGGTCGGCGTGCTTACCGGCTGTTGTTGTCGGTCTTCATACTTTGCATAAGCTCCGCCTGGGCTGCGCAGAAGCCCACCAACGCCGACTGTCTGGCCTGCCATGGTGACACTACCCTGACTCACGAAGTCAACGGGAAGCAAGTGAGCCTGGGAGTGGACGAGGCCAAGTTCAACGCCTCGATTCACGGCGCCATCTTGGGCTGTGTGGATTGCCACGACGATGTGAAGTCGTCGCCGCACGAGGTGAAGCCGGCCAAGGTGTCGTGCTCGAAGTGCCACGCCGACGCCGACCAGGGTTATGCCCACAGCATCCACGCCCAGGCCAGGGCTAAGGGAGATACCAACGCCCCCACCTGCACTTCCTGCCACGGTGGCCCGCACGAGATCCTGCCGCCGAGCGATCCCAAATCCAAAGTTGCACACGGCAATATTCCCGCGACCTGCGGCGCCTGCCACGGGCAGAAATTCGTCATGGAGAAGTCCGGCCTGAGTTCGGCTACTTTCGTCAACTACGAGGAGAGCGTGCACGGCAAAGCGGTGACTGCCGGTTCCACCAAGGCCGCGGTCTGCACCGATTGCCACGGCAGCCACGAAATCCGCCCGCCCAACGATCCCAAGTCGAGTATCTATCAGCTCAACGTCCCCGCCACCTGCGGCAAGTGCCACGGCAACATCCGGCAGGAGTACATGCAGAGCATCCACTGGCAGGCGGTGGCGCGCGGCAACTTTCAGGCGCCCGTGTGTACCGATTGTCACGGCATCCACACCATCAAGTCGCACCTGGATCCCAGCTCGCCGGTGTTCGCCGGCAACGTCGCTCGCGCCGTTTGTGCGAATTGCCACGAGAGCATGCGCATGTCGGAGGAGTACGGCTTTTCCGGGCGCCGCCTGACCACCTACACCGCCAGCTACCACGGCCTGGCTTCCAAGCTGGGCTCCACGGTGGTCGCCAACTGCGCCAGTTGCCACGGCGCGCACGACATCCTGCCCTCCTCCGATCCGCGCTCCACCATCAACAAGGCCAACCTGGTGAAGACCTGCGGGCAGTGCCACCCCGGCGCTACCGAGAAGTTCACGCAGGGCAAGGTGCACATCGACGTGCCGCTTTCGGCCGACATTGCCAGTATCGCCATCCGCTGGATCCGGCGCCTGTATATCCCGCTGATCATCGTGGTGATCGGCGGCATGCTGCTGCACAACGTGCTGATCTGGCGAAAGAAGGCAGTGGCCCAGCGCGACTCCCAGCCGCGCACGGTTGTCCGCATGACCGTGCAGCAGCGCATCCAGCATTGGTGCCTGCTCTCCAGCTTCATTACCCTGGTGATCACCGGCTTTGCCCTGGCTTACCCGGATAGCTGGCTGGGGCGGGCCTTCGAAGAGAATGTCCGCCGCTGGGGACACAGAGTCGCGGCCGTGGTGCTGCTGGCAGTCGGGCTCTACCACGCCTACTACGTCATCGCCACTCGCGAAGGCCGGCGCGCGCTCAAAGACCTGCTGCCCACCCTCAAGGATGGCTTCGACATCCGCGAGAACCTCGGCTACTATCTCGGGCTCAGCTCCAAGCGGCCGGCCTTCGCCCGCTTCAATTACGCGGAAAAGGCCGAGTACTGGGCGCTGGTGTGGGGCTACATCATCATGGGCGTCACCGGGCTGATGGTCTGGTTCAAGCTGGAGGTCGGCCACTGGCTGCCGCGCTGGTCGGTGGACGTGGCCCTGGCCATTCACTTCTATGAAGCGGTGCTGGCCACCCTGGCCATCGTGGTCTGGCATTTTTACCAGGTCATCTTCGATCCCGACGTCTATCCGCTGAACTGGGCGTTCTGGGACGGCAAGATGTCGGAAGAGCTGTATCACGAAGAGCACCCGCTGGACGCGCTGCGGGCTATGGAGGAACGCGCTGGCGAGGGATCGGCTGCCAGTGATCGCCACCAGCGGGAAGTGGAAGCCAAGTGGAAGGGAAACAAGTAATGGTCGAG
>JAHFUA010000112.1 GCA_023265315.1 Acidobacteriota bacterium
GAGCAAGGTATACGGCGACAGCGATCCCGCCCTGACCTATCAGGTGACCAGCGGCTCAGTGGTGAACGGGGATGCGTTCGCCGGCGCGCTGACGCGCGTGGCTGGCGAGAACGTGGGCACATATGCCATCCAGCAAGGCACGCTGGCGCTCACCAGCAACTACAACCTGACCTACCTAGGTGCGAACCTGACTATCACGGCGCCCCTCATCTCGCGGACGGGCTGGTCGGTGGTGTACGTCGACAGCCAGGAAACGGTGGGCGAGAACGCGCCGGCGGTGAACGCCATTGACGGCAACACTGCAACCAAATGGGTGACGCAGTGGTCCCCGACCAACGCTCCAATACCACATGAGATCCAGATCAACCTGGGAGCGCCCTACAACCTGAGCGCCTTCCAGTACCTGGCGCGGCAGGATGGATGCGCCAACGGCTGGATCAAGGACTATGAGTTCTACGTCAGCACTAACGGGGTGAACTGGGGCACGCCGGTAGCTAGCGGCACCTTCAGCTACGGAAACCTCAGCACCAATTGTCCGGGAGGAGGCGTGCCGGGGGTGATAGAGATCGCCTTCCCGCAAACCACCGGGCAGTACATCCGCCTGCGGGCGCTCTCGGAGAGCAACGGCAACCCCTGGACGGCCGTGGCCGAACTGAACGCGCTGGGCACGCCCTCCGCCAGCAACCCGCCGCCCGCTTTGGCGCAGGTGACGGTGAATCCAGCAATCGTGGTAGAGGGCAGGAGCGCCCAGGGCACGGTGAACTTGAGTGCGCCGGCGCCGGTGGGTGGAGTGGTAGTGAACCTGTCGAGCAGCGACCCGGCGGCCACGGTACCGGCGAGTGTGACCGTCCCGGCTAACTCGGTCAGTGCCAACTTCACGATCAATACCTCGGCGGTCGGAAACCCGACGCAAGTCAACATCTCGGGCTCTTTCAGCGGCAACGCGCAAGCGGCGCTCACGGTCAACCCCGGTAGCCTGATCTCGCGGACGGGCTGGTCGGTGGTCTACGTCGACAGCCAGGAAACGGCGGGCGAGAACGGGGCGGCCGTGAACGCCATTGACGGCAACCCCGCAACCAAGTGGGTGACGCAGTGGTCCCCGACCAACGCTCCAATACCACATGAGATCCAGATCAACCTGGGAGCGCCCTACAATCTGAGCGCCTTCCAGTACCTGGCGCGGCAGGATGGTTGCTCAAACGGCTGGATCAAGGACTATGAGTTCTACGTTAGCGCCAATGGCGTCGACTGGGGCACGCCGGTAGCCAGCGGCACCTTCAACTACGGAAACCTGAGCCCGGGGTGTCCGGACACGGCGGGGGTACCGGGAGTGATAGAGATCGCCTTCCCGCAAACCACCGGGCAGTACATCCGCCTGCGGGCGCTCTCGGAGAGCAACGGCAACCCCTGGACGGCCGTGGCCGAACTGAACGCGCTGGGCACGTCCTCCGCTAGCAACCCGCCGCCCGCGCTGGCACGGGTGATGGTGAATCCGTCGATCGTGGTGGGCGGCGCGAGCGTGCAGGGCACGGTGAACTTGAGCGCGCCGGCGCCCTTGGGTGGAGCGGTAGTGGACCTGTTGAGTAGCGACCCGTCGGCCACGGTACCCCCGAACGTGACCGTCCCAGCTAATTCGGTCAGTGCCAACTTCACGATCAATACCTCGGTTGTCGGAAACCCGACGCAACCCAACATCTCGGGCTCCTACAACGGCAATGCGCAGACGGCGTTGATGGTCAACCCCGGCAGCTTGATCTCGCGGACAGGCTGGTCGGTAGCGTACGTCGACAGCCAGGAAACGGTGGGCGAGAACGGCGCGGGCGTGAACGCTATTGACGGCAGCTCTGCGAGCAAATGGGTCACCCAGTGGTATCCGAGCAGCGCCGCCATGCCGCACGAGATCCAGATCAACCTGGGCGCCTCCTACAATCTGACCGCCTTCCAGTATCTGGCGCGGCAGGATGGCTGCTCCAGTGGCTGGATCAAGCAGTACGAGTTCTACGTCAGCAGCGACGGCGTAACTTGGGGTACGCCGGTAGCCAGCGGCACCTTCAACTACGGAAACCTGAGCACAGGGTGTCCGCGAACAGCAGGGGTGCCGGGAGTGATGGAGATCGCCTTCCCGCAAACCACCGGGCACTTCATCCGCCTGCGGGCGCTATCGGAGGTCGACGGCAACCCCTGGACGGTCGTGGCTGAACTGAACGTGCTGGGCACAGCCGACACCAACGCTCCCCCGCCCTCGCTGGCACAGGTGACGGTGAATCCAGCGATCGTGGTGGGGGGGACCAGCGTGCAGGGCACAGTAACCTTGAGCGGGCCGGCGCCCTCGGGTGGGGTGGTAGTGGACCTGTTGAGCAGCGACGGCTCGGCCACGGTACCCCTGAACGTGACTGTCCCGGCTAACTCCCTCAGCGCCAACTTCACGATCAATACCTCGGCCGTAGGAAACCCGACGCAAGTCAACATCTCGGGCTCTGCCAACGGCAATGCGCAGACGGCGTTGATGGTCAACCCCGGCAGCTTGATCTCGCGGACAGGCTGGTCGGTGGCGTATGTCGACAGCCAGGAAACGGCGGGCGAGAATGGCGCGGCGGTGAACGCCATTGACGGCAACACTGCAACCAAGTGGGTCACGCAGTGGTCCCCGAGCAGCACTCCGTTGCCGCACGAGATCCAGATCAACCTGGGAGCGTCCTACAGCCTGACCGCCTTCCAGTACCTGGCGCGGCAGGATGGCTGCGCCAATGGGTGGATCAAGCAGTATGAGTTCTACGTCAGCACGGACGGGGTGAATTGGGGTTCGCCGGTGGCTAGCGGCACCTTCAACTACGGGAGCCTGAGCACGAGTTGTCCGGGAGGAGGCGTGCCGGGGCCACTGCAGGTTGCCTTCCCGCAAACCACCGGGCAGTACATCCGCCTGCGGGCGCTCTCGGAGATCCACGGTAACCCCTGGACGGCGGTGGCTGAGATCAACGTCCTGGGGCAGTAGATCGGCACTATAATAGGTGGGTGGTTCCGAGCAAATGCCCGGAACCACTCCACCTGGCTTAACGCGCCCCTACGGCGTGGGTATCACGACCGCAACTTCATTCGAGAAGACACTTTCCAAACCCGAATTGCCCACCGCGGCTACGACGTACAAATATGTCTGCCCTGACACTACGGTGGGGTCCACAAACGTGTCGGCGGTGACGATCCCCGTGTTCAGCAGCGTGTAGGGCCCGCCCGCCTGGGTTCCACGATAGACGTTGTACCCCGTCACAGGCGAGCTGCTCGCCGTCCAGAAAAGTGTTGCCTGGTGCTGCATCGCGACGACCACACTGATGTTGGTGGAAGCTGACTTCGTCGTGTCGGCTACGCTGGTGGCGGTAGCCGTGTAGCTTCCCGCCGTGGCCGGCGCGGTGTACAGGCCTGATGACGAGATCGTCCCGGCTGTCGCTGTCCAGGTCACGCTGGTGTTGCTGGTTCCACTCACGGTCGCGGTGAATTGCTGCGTGCCGCCCGTTACCAGCGCAGCCGAAGCCGGTGAGACAGAGATAGACACCGTGGCGGGAGCGGTCACTGTGACGGTTGCAGACGCTGACTTGGTGCTGTCGGCGACGCTGGTTGCCGTGACAGTGTCGGTGCCCGGAGTGCCCGGAGCCGTGTACATGCCGCTGGAAGTGATTGTCCCGAGGGTCGCCGACCACGTCACCGCAGTGTTGCTGGCGCCGCTCACCGTGGCTCTAAATTGCAGGCTCCCGTTGGTCGTCAACGAGGTGGAATTTGGCGTCAGCGTGAGGCTGACCGTGGGCGGCTGATTGCTCGATATCGTGCAACCTGCTAAGCATAAGAGCAGCAAGGAACAGATCCAAAACGTAGCTTTCTTCACAGTTTTCCAAGGGCGCCCGCCGTGGGGGGAGGGCTGAAATCGGTTGCCGTTCCGCGCGGAGCCTCTGGACTAGTCCGAGTTCACCTCCGCGTGCGTGGCCGGCAAACCTTCGCTGATCATTCGGCTGGCAGTCTTTGCGAGAAGACGGAACCTAACCGCCGCGGACAGAAAGGCTTAGTCCGGGCAGGTCCGTACGGGAAGAGGCGCTAACGAGGGCGCAACTCGCCAGCGGAAGAAAGCCCCAGAGACGGTAAGGATACGTTTGCATCCTTAAGCCTGGCTCCTGCTTTTGCTGACGAGTGTCTGTACGCGAGAGTACCACGCGTGCCAAAAACAGACCAGCGCAAATGTGGGAAAATTTACCCTAGTTGGGGCTGGTCTAGAGGACAAATCCGAGGCGCCGGATTCGCTCCAGATCCGGCTGATGCCGGCGATTCGGCGTCTTGCTGACTGTGAGCTCGCAAAGGTGCTATCTTGGGAAGGTTTTGAAATCGCCTGGGAGGAATGCTATGCAACGCAAAGGCAGCGCCGTCTGGAGAGGCGGCCTCAAAGATGGAAAAGGAACGGTTTCCACCGAGAGTGGAGTGCTGAAGCAGACGCCGTACTCCTTCAGCACGCGTTTCGAGAACCAGCCCGGCACCAATCCCGAAGAACTGATCGCGGCGGCCCACGCCGGCTGCTTCTCCATGGCGCTTTCGGGGCAGCTCGGCAATGCCGGCATGACCGCCGAGAGCATCGAGACTACGGCCACCCTGACTTTGGAGAAGACCGACGCCGGTTTCACCATCACAGCCATCCACCTGGACGTGAAAGCGCGCGTGCCCAACGCCGACCGCGCCAAGTTCGAGGAGGCCGCCAATAACGCCAAGAAAGGCTGCCCGGTGTCGCGCGTGCTCAACGCTACCATCACCATGAACGCGACCCTGGCGGCGGAGCGCGCGGCGTAAGCCTGGGCACACAGCAAAACTTCAACCACCGACACGGAAGCACGGAGACGAAGAGATCAAGGAATCTCCGTGTCTCTGTGCCTCTGTGGTGGATGTGCATCGCGACAGCCTTGGCGTATCAACGAAGGGTCGGGGAAGAGATCCGCCCCAGTCCACTCATTCACTGTTGGAGCGCAGGATGTCGCGGATCTCGCGGTTGATGCGGGCGGCGTCGCGCGAGGCATTGTCGATCAACGTGACCCACTTCTTGGTGTCCTCGTCCAGCTTGGCCTGTCCCAGCAGGTAGCCGGCCTGCATGACGGTCTCGATGGCATTGCTCAGATCGTGAGCCAGCGTGCGCAGCTTGGTGCTGATCTCGGGCGGGATTTTGGGAGAGTTCCCCATCTGGCTTGGGCCGCGGGACACCGAACCGCGCGCAAACCAGTGTACAACCACCAGGCCACGGGCGGGAAGATTTGGCGGATCGGCGACCGTCCGCGTTTGACAGCCTTCCAGCCCCTCTGCAAGAATCAAAGATGCCAACCGCGGAGCTGATCGGATCTGCGCGACTCCGCATCGTGCCGAAGTGGCGGAATTGGCAGACGCGCATGGTTCAGGTCCATGTGCCCGCAAGGGCGTGGGGGTTCGAGTCCCTTCTTCGGCACCAGCATTAGGCATCGCAGCCACAACTTCCAGGCAACCGCGAAACAGACCAAGGCTGCTTCCCCGGGGCACTGATCTACACGCAGTGCCGGCGTTGATGCTGCTGCTGGCATGACCTCGGTTTATACTGCTGGTTTTCACTCCCATGTTCGCCACCCTTTCGGGGATCGTCGCCGCGACTCGCCAGCGCGTGGACACCGCCAAGCGCATGGCCGACGTCCGCGGACTGGAGCGCAGGGCCGCAGGCCACACCCCGCGCGGCTTTCGCCGTTCGCTCGAACAGAAGGCTCGCAGCGGCGTGGCGGTGATCGCGGAGCTGAAGAAGGCGTCGCCCTCGCGCGGGATGATCCGTGGCACCCTGCACGTAGGACGCATCGCATCTCAGTTGGAGCGGGTGGGCGCGGCGGCGCTTTCGGTGCTGACTGAAGAGCAGTTCTTTCACGGCGGCCTGCACGACCTGGCCGAAGCTTCGGCGGCCACGCATTTGCCTTGCCTGCGCAAGGATTTCATGGTGGACGAATTCCAGTTGCTCGAGGCCAGGGCCAACGGCGCGGACGCTGTGCTGCTGATCCTGTCGGCGCTCGACGATTCCGAGTTCGTGCGCTTCCACCAGCGCAGCCGCGAACTCGGTCTGGACGCTCTGTGCGAGGTCCACGATGAGAGCGAATTGCAGCGAGCGCTCAAGATGGGCGCGGAAATCATTGGCGTGAACAATCGCGACCTGCACACTTTTGCGGTCGATTTGGGGACGTCGGAGCGGCTGGCGCCGAAGATCCCGGCGGGAGTGTTGCGGGTCACCGAAAGCGGCATCCAGTGCGGCGAGGACATCCGCTGGCTGCGCGCCTGCGGATACGACGCTTTCCTGGTCGGCGAGAGTTTGATGCGGGCGGATGATCCGGGTGCGGAACTGGCTAGAATGCTGGCCGAGGCGGCAAGCAGATAGGTTCCTGGTTTCTCGACAGAAGCCGGATTGCTCTCGCCGCTTCTGTCGAGAAACGAGAAACAGGAAACAAGAAACTGTCATGTGGGTGAAGATTTGCGGCACGACGAACCTCGAAGACGCACAGGCCGCGGTGGATGCCGGCGCCGACGCGCTGGGGTTCGTCTTTGCCCAGAGCCCGCGGCGAATCAGTCCGCATGAGGCGAAAGGAATCATCGCTGCGTTGCCACGAAAGGTCGAGACGGTTGGGGTGTTTGTGAACCAAAAGTCCAAGGTCATCTTGGAAACAGCGGAAAAGGCGGGGCTGACGGGAGTGCAGTTGCACGGGGATGAGACCCTGGAATTCGCTCACGGGCTTCGGGACGGGGCAGGCGCGGCCGGGATAAAGCTGCGGATCTACAAAGCTGTCGCGATGAAGCGCTTAACAGCCGGTGGCCTTAACTTTGCGTTACCCAAGAAGCTGATCAGCGCGTACCTACTCGATTCTGGATCGTGGACCAAGCGCGGAGGAAGCGGGAAGAAGTTCGACTGGAAGCAAGCGGCACCGCTGGTGCGCTTTGTGGGCGGGCGATTTGACCTCATTATTGCCGGCGGGTTGAACCCAGAGAATGTCGTCAAGGCCATACGGCTGTTTCGGCCCTGGGGCGTGGATGTGGTCTCCGGCGTCGAACGCGAGCCCGGGAAAAAAGACCACGAGAAGGTAAGGGCGTTCGTGCAGGCAGCCAAGAGCGTGATTTGTAAGTTTGAGAATTTGTAATCTGTAGTTTGTGAAAGCAACCGCGAAAAAGCGTCGCTCACCAGAGGCAAAGCCAAAGGCCACCCGCACGCCGGGCCGCTTTGGCCCGTACGGAGGGCGTTACGTCCCTGAGACGCTGATGGCGGCGCTCGAGGAATTGGAGTGCGAGTACGCCAAAGCCAAGCGCGATCCCCGCTTCCAGACCGAATTGGACGATCTGCTGCGCAACTACGCCGGCCGTCCCACGCCGCTATCGTTCGCGCGCCGCCTCACCGAGAAGCTGGGCGGAGCGAGAATCTATCTGAAGCGCGAAGACCTGCTGCACACCGGCGCGCACAAGATCAACAACTGCCTCGGCCAGGCGCTACTTACGCGTCGCATGGGCAAGCGGCGCGTGATCGCCGAAACCGGCGCCGGCCAGCACGGCGTCGCGGCCGCCACCGTCTGCGCGCTGTTCGGTTTCGACTGCGTCGTGTACATGGGTACCGAGGACATGCGGCGGCAGGAGCTGAACGTCTTCCGCATGCGGCTGCTGGGCGCCGAAGTGCGCGGCGTGGACTCCGGCTCCCGCACCCTGAAAGATGCCATCAACGAGGCCATGCGTGACTGGGTCACCAACGTGCGCACCACGCACTACCTGCTGGGCAGTGTGCTGGGCGCGCATCCCTATCCCACCATGGTGCGCGATTTCCAGTCGGTGATCGGGCGCGAAGCGCGCCTGCAGATCCTCAAAGCCGAAGGCCGACTGCCGGATGTGATCGTCGCCTGCGTCGGCGGCGGGTCGAATGCCATAGGCATCTTCTACGAGTTCCTGCCCGACAAAAATGTGCGGCTGATCGGCGTTGAAGCCGGCGGCCGCGGTTGGTCTTTGGGCGACCATGCGGCGCGCGTCGCGGCCGGGATCACGGGCGCTGCGCCCGGAGTTCTGCAAGGCACGTACACCTACGTGCTCCAGGACGATGCCGGCCAGATCGCGAGCACGCACTCGGTGTCGGCCGGCCTGGACTATCCCGCGATCGGCCCCGAGCACGCGCAGCTCAGAGATTCTGGTCGCGCCGAATATGTCTCGGCGTCGGACGCAGAGGCTCTCGAAGCCTGCACGCTCCTGGCGCGTACGGAAGGAATCATTCCTGCACTCGAATCCGCGCACGCCGTGGCGGAGACGATAAAGCGCGCGCCACGCATGAAGAAGACGGACATCATGCTTGTCAATGTTTCCGGAAGAGGTGACAAGGATATCGGAATTCTGCGCGAGCAATTGGCGCTATGAGCTTAGGTCCACCACGGCGACACGGAGTCACGGAGAAGGCTCACGATCCTCCGTGTCTCAGTGCCGCCGTGGTGTAACAGCATTCAGATGCCGCTCAATTTCAATGCGAAGCCTTCGCTGGTCGCCTATGTCACCTGCGGCGATCCAGATCTCGCCACCACGCGTGATATTGTCCTGGCCGCGACCGACGCTGGCGCGCAGGTGGTTGAACTGGGTGTGCCCTTCAGCGATCCCGTGGCTGATGGTCCGGTGATCCAGCGTGCTAGTGAGCGCGCGCTCAGGAACGGCACCACGCTGGTACAGGTGCTAGAGCTGGCGCGCGAAGTTCGAAAGCAGAGGCCGAAGGCTGGGCTGATCGTGTTTTCCTACCTGAACCCGGTGCTGCGATTGGGCCTGTCGCGATTCTGTGCGGCGGCGGCGGACGCCGGAGTGGACGGGGCGCTCATCACCGACCTGACAGTGGAAGAGGCCGGCGATTATCTTCGTGCGATGCGGGCGCGCGGGCTGGCGACCGTCTTCCTGGCAGCGCCGACTTCCACCGACCAGCGCTTGAAGCGCATTGCTGATGTCTCTCGCGGCTTCGTGTACGCTGTCTCGCGCACGGGCGTCACCGGCACGCGCGAGGAAGTGGCGGCCGATGCGCGGGAACTGGTCCGGCGTCTGCGGAAGTTCACCCGCCTGCCCATTGCGGTAGGATTCGGAATTTCCACTCCCGCACAGTTCGCCGAAGTGGGAGAATTCGCGGACGCCGCGGTGGTGGGCAGCGCCATCGTGCAGGCCATCGAACAGGCAGGGTGTGAGCGCGCGCCGCAAGCCGTGGCGGAACTGATAACCTCGTTGCGCGGAGCGCGTCAACGGAAGAAGCATTCAGCAATCAGCACTCAGCATTCAGCCAAGCGAAGTTCTTGCTGAGTGCTGAATGCTGAGTGCTGAAGGCTGCTATGGACATCGCGGATTGGCGCAAGCGGATCGATGAGCTGGACCAGAAGCTGGTCGAGCTCTTGAACCAGCGCGCGCAGTGCGCCGTCGAGATCGGCCGGCTGAAGCGCAACACCAACCTGCCGGTCTACGAGCCCGACCGTGAAAGGATCATCCTCGAGAACGTCTGCCGTTTGAACCGGGGGCCGCTCTCGGACGCCGACCTGAAGCGGGTGTACGAACGCATGATCGACGTCATGCGCACCATCCAGAAGCTGGACATGCAGCCGCAGGCGAAAGCCGCGGGTGAGGGAACGGAGTTTGATGTGGAGGTGAACGACTAGCTTCTAGCTGCTAGCCGCCAGCTCCTAGCTTTTGCTTTGAGTGGTGATCACATCGGCCAGCAGCCAGCAGCTAGGAGCTAGTAGCTAAGCCATGATCGTCGCAATGCAGGAAAAGGCATCGGAAGAGCAGATCCAGGCCGTGATCGAGCGGCTGGTGGAGCTGGGCTTCGAAGTACACCGCAGCACGGGCAAGCTGCAGACGGTGCTGGGCGCGGTCGGGGCGCGCGTGGACTTCGATATCCGCGACCTCGAGGTGATGGACGGCGTCAAAGAAGTCCACCGCATCAGCTCGCCCTACAAGCTGGTGGCGCGCAGCTTCCGCCCCGAGGGCACGACGGTCAAGCTGCGCAACGGGGTCTCCATCGGCGGGCAGGACGTGGTGGTGATGGCCGGCCCCTGTTCGGTGGAGTCGCGCGAGCAACTGTTTACGATAGCCGAGATCGTCTCCAAGGCCGGCGCCCGCATACTGCGCGGCGGCGCGTTCAAACCTCGCACGTCGCCATACTCCTTCCAAGGCCTGGGAGAAGAGGGCCTGAAGCTGCTCAAGGAGGCCGGCGAAAAGTTCGGACTGCTGGTCATCAGCGAGGTGATGGAGATCTCGCAGATCCCGCTCATGGAGCCCTACGTGGATATCTACCAGGTGGGCGCGCGCAACATGCAGAACTTCAACCTGCTGCGCGAGTTGGGCAAGGCGCGCAAGCCGGTGATGCTGAAGCGCGGCATCGCCGCCACCATCGAGGAGATGCTGCTCTCGGCGGAATACATGATGGCGGGCGGCAACTACGAGCTGATCCTGTGCGAGCGCGGCATCCGTACCTTCGAGACCTACACCCGCAACACGCTGGACATCTCGGCCATCCCCATCGTGCACAAGTTGTCGCACCTGCCCATCACCGCCGACCCGTCGCACGGCACTGGACGGCGGGACAAGGTCTCGCCCATGGCGCGCGCGGCGGTGGCGGCGGGCGCCGACGCCGTCATCGTCGAGGTGCACCACCAGCCGGACAAGGCGCTCTCCGATGGCGCACAGTCGCTCTTCCCCGAGCAGTTCAGCAAGCTCATGGACGAGCTGCGGATGATCGCGCCGGCGGTCGGGCGTAAGATCGCGTGAAGGCAGCAGTCCGCATTTAGCAATCAGCATTTGGCCCGAGGGCCGGATGGCCAAGCGCTAATTGCTAAGTGCCAACTGCTCGAATTCAGCAAATCACGATCGTCGGCACCGGCCTGATCGGGGGCTCGTTCGCCCTGGGTCTGAAGAAGCGCGGTTTCGCCGGACGCATCGTGGGCTGCGACCGCGAACCGGTGCTGGCGCGCGCCAAAGCGGCTGGCGTGATTGACGAAGGCGTCGCCGATCCTGTGCCGGCGGCCCGAGGCAGCCAAGTCGTACTGCTGGCCACGCCGGTCGGGGCCATCCTCGACCTGATCGAGCGCATCGGTCCGACACTGTCCGAAGACACGCTGTTGACGGATGTCGGCAGCACCAAGGGCGAGGCCGCCGCGCGGGCGCAGGCCGTCTTCGGAGTAAACGCCGCCGGAAGATTTCTGCCCGGCCATCCCATGGCAGGCAAGGAGCACAGCGGCATCGAGCAGGCAGATGCCGATCTTTTCGAAAACGCGGTCTGGCTGGTCACGCCGCTGCCCGGACAGAACGTCGAAGCCGGTTCGAGCGGTGAATTCCTCGAGCTGGTACGTGGCATCGGCGCGCGTGTGGTCGCGCTGGATCTGGCGCGACACGACCGGCTCTGCGCCTGGATCAGCCATCTGCCGCAAATGCTGGCGACGGCGCTGGCCGCAACGGTGGTGGACGAGCTAGGCGACGATCCCGAGCTGCTGG
>JAHFUA010000176.1 GCA_023265315.1 Acidobacteriota bacterium
ATTATCGAGAAGCACGGCGGCGGCATGGCCAACGGCCGGCGCGTGAAGGCGATCATCCCCGGCGGCGTGTCGATGCCGGTGCTCAATGCGGACAAGATCGGCATCAGCATGGACCATGACTCGTTGCAGAAGGCGGGGAGTCTGCTGGGAACCGGCGGCGTCGTGGTGATGGACGATTCCGTCTGTACGGTGCGGGCCGCCGCGGTAATCGCCCGCTTCTTCCGCCACGAGACCTGCGGCCAGTGCACCCAATGCCGCGAGGGCACCGCGTACCTGTACAAGCTGCTAATGCGCATCGAGAACGGCGAGGGCACCGAAGCCGACCTCGACACCATCGCCCAGGTCTGCGGCTTCATGGAGGGGCAAACGATCTGCGTGCTCTCCGATGCGGCGGCCTGGGCCGCCGGGAACTTCCTCAAGCGTTTTCGTAACGAGTTCGAGCAGCACATTCGCGAAAAACGTTGTCCGCTGCCTGATAGCTTTGAGATGTGAGGTGACCGTCCGCGATGGGTCCCCTCGGTCTCGGAGTCGCTCGAATTCCTGTCGTTGCAGGCCTCGGCCCGCGCCGCGCCGCGACCCCGCTGCCCGCAGGCTCGGCGAACCAGCGCCCCCTGAAGGGTGCGGCTACAAAGTGAGAGGACGCTCATGCCCGGACCAATTCTGCGTAACGCAGTCGTCAAATGCTTCGGCACGCCGAACCAGACCGAAGGCAGCGTGAACGAGCCACGCGAGCGCGAAGAGTACGGCATGGAGTTCAACGAGAAGTGGACCTACCGCGGCCCGCGCCGTGACCCCGCCGGTGCCGTCGAGCGCACCATCTACTGGCACCGCTATGACTACGTCGGCTCGGTCATCCGCAAGACCAAAGGCGGCGAGTGGGAGAAGGATGACACGCTGCCCCAGGTGCTTGGACGCGCGGCATAGCCGCAGACCGATCGCATGGGGCGGCAGCGGGCTGAGCATGCTTCTCGGACCAGCAGTCCGCGGCCTGGACGCATGTTCGCGCGTTCGAACGTTGCCTTGTCGCCCGGCCGGCAGTAGCAGGCGGGTGATGCTCGAAGTGGATCACGCGCGGCGGATTGTTCAACACTCCTTCGCTCGTTTGCTCCTCGCGCAGCGCTCCGCTAAGTCATTTCCGGCCTCTGTGGGCCGCGCGAACCATGAAGTGCCCCTTCTGCCACGATTTGGAGAACCGGGTCATCGATTCTCGGCTCACCAAAGACGGCGACGTCATCCGCCGCCGGCGCGAATGCTTTCACTGTAAGCGGCGTTTCACCACCTACGAGCGCGTCGAAGAGATGCTGCCCATGGTGGTGAAGAAAGATGGCCGCCGTGAGGTCTTCGACCGCCAGAAGATCGTCTCCGGCTTGAAGAAGGCGTGCGAAAAGCGGCCGGTCAGCATCACCGCCATCGAGCAGACCGCCGATCGCATCGAACAGGCGCTACAGGAACGCGGCGACAAGGAAGTGCCGAGCTCGGTGATCGGTGAGGCCATCATGCGGGAGCTGCACAAGCTCGACAAGGTCGCCTACGTGCGCTTCGCCTCCGTCTACCGCTCGTTCAAAGACGTCGGCGAATTCATGCGCGAGCTGGAGGACCTGATCAAGGAACGCCGCACGGGCACGCGCAAGGCCAAGGCGGCGCCGAAATAGACCGCTGACGTGTGGAAGCCCCTGATCCTCGACCGCAGGGAGAAGGAAACCGAACATCCGAGTCATGCCTAGGCCCAATGCCGGTCACTTAAGGCCATCGGGGTAGAGGGCCGCGCTTGGGCGGGGCCTTCTTGGCATAGTTGCTCATTTTGATTTTGACTTCGCGCGCATAGCAGCGAGGCCGGCGTGGGGGCAAGAGCAGAAGCGCGATCTCTTCATGCAAGAGTTCCAGTCGCTTGGGGAGGACGCCAGGGCTGGCGAGCCACGCGCTGACGAGGAAGTTGCGCACGAGCATGAGTGAGTGGCGGAAGCTGATGCGTGATGGAGGCAGGTTGAGGCGGTTAGCGACCTGGAGCATTTCGAGCCGCACCAGATTGTAGGCGATGGCGAGTCCCCAGAGCTCTTGCAACACTCGTTGTGGGGACTTGCTACGCAGCGTTTCGGTGCGCTCCAGGGTATGAGTTTTTACTTCGTCGAAACCGATCTCCAGCTCCCAGCGTTCGTGGTAGAGTTCGACGATCTCGCGGGCCGGGTAGGTGGCGGGATCGAGCAGGGAAGTCAACAGGACCTGGGGGCGAAAGCCGCGACGCTGGTAGCGAATGGCGCGGGCCGAGAGGACCTCGGGCAGTTCCGGGTGCTGCTGGCGCAGGGAGCGATTGATGGCGATCTCGACCAGCGCGTCATGTGCTCCCAGCCGGCGTACCACCTGCCACTTCAGGTTGGCTTTGGCGCGGCAGAGCCAGTGCCGCCCGCTGCCCTGGCTCTGGATCGAGTGGAAGACCAGGTAATTGATAAACCCCTTGTCGACCACGGTGACACAATGGTCGGGCAGGCGCTTCCAGAGTTCCTGGGCGAGGGTCTGCTCGCCGGTGTGGTAGGAGCCTGGGACGATGTCCGCCAGCAGGTGAGCCCGCAGCACCATCAGGGCGACCAGCCGGAGCTGCGGATAGGCCCCCGCACTGCGGCCGCTGTGGGGCCGGCCAAAAACGATCTCGTTGTCGGCGGTATCAGCGATCCGCATCGTGCTGCCGTCCACCCCGTAGACGGCCAGCCCGTGCCACCGCAGCGCGGCGGCGGCCTCGCCGGCCCAGCGTTGGGCGGTGTCGGCGAACAGGATCGCCAGGGGTTCGCACCCCAGCCGATCGCGCGCCTGGACGACGGCACTGTGACCTGCTTGGCCGCTCTCGTGCCCCCCGGGCCAGACCAGATCGAGGTGATGGACCACCTCGTCAATGGAGCGGTCGCGCAACAGCGCCATGCCAATCACCAGCCAGACCACGGACTCCGCCGGCAGTTTGCGCTTGCGCACACTGGCGCTGCCGCTCGCGGTCAACACCCGGCGCACCCACTCGATATCGAGCGTGCGCCCGAACAGCTCGAAACTCTCAGCGCGATCCCTTCCGCCGACGACCTGTAGGGCCTCCGCCAACCTCATCCACCCCTCCTCCGGTTGCCCGTCGTTGCCGCAGGAGATCCCGA
>JAHFUA010000012.1 GCA_023265315.1 Acidobacteriota bacterium
CGGAGAAAAGTAGCCGGTCAGCACTCCCCGACATTGTAGAGACGCAGCATGCTGCGTCTCTACAGAGGATGGTGAGACAATGGCCTCGGCATGCCTCCCAACTGGGTCTTCTGGGTGGTCTTCAACGCGTTCGTGCTGTTGATGCTGGTCCTGGACCTGGGCGTCTTCCACCGCAAGTCGCACGTCGTCCACTTCAAAGAAGCCCTCGCCTGGACCTTCGTCTGGGTCTCGCTGGCTGCCCTGTTCGCCCTGCTGGTGTACCTGTTCGGGCACCACATGGTGCCCAATCCCACCCGGCCCAACCACGTGCTGGCGCTGGAATTCGTGACCGGCTACCTGATCGAAGAATCGCTCAGCGTGGACAACCTCTTCGTCTTCCTGCTGATCTTCCGCTATTTCCGCGTGGACCGCTCGCACCAGCACATAGTGTTGTTCTGGGGCATCCTGGGGGCGCTCATCATGCGCGCTGCGTTCATCATCGGCGGCGTGACCCTCATTAACCGCGTGCACTGGGTCATCTACCTGTTCGGCGCCTTCCTCATTTACACCGGTTTTCGCCTCTTCAAGCAGCGGGAGACCGATATCCATCCCGAGAGCAACCCGGTGCTGAAGCTGTTTCGCCGCTTCGTCCCCATCGCGCAGCACTACGAAGGCCGAAAGTTTCTGGTGAGGCGCGGCGGGCAGTGGATCGCCACTCCGCTGGCGGTGGTGCTGATCGTGGTCGAGACCACGGACCTGATGTTTGCGGCCGACTCGATTCCGGCCATCCTGGCCATCACCCGCGACCCCTTCATCGTGTACACCTCCAACGTCTTCGCCATCCTCGGCCTGCGCTCCCTCTACTTCGCCATGGCCGGCATGATGGAGATGTTCCATTACCTGCATTACGGGCTGTCGGTGATCCTCATCTTCATCGGGGTGAAGATGCTGGCGTCGGAATATTGGCATATCCCGATCGGCGTGGCCTTGTCGATGGTGGGAGGAATCCTGGTGATCTCGGTGATCGCCTCGCTGGCGTTCCCGAGGAAGACGGGGTAACGGCGGTCGGCGGTCCTCGGTCGTTGGTCGTCGGCCAAAGAGTGCCTGGACACCTGCGGCCTGCTGGATTCATCTCTGCGGCCGACGACCGACGACCAACAGCCGACGACTCTTCACCCAAACCGGATCGCATCCCGGCGCACGATGGAATGCTTCTTGAACCGGGCATCGTTGTGGGAGGGATAGTCGAGCCGGTAATGCGCACCGCGGCTTTCCTGGCGGGCCAGGGCGGAGCGCGCAATCAGCAGCGCCGTCTGGAAGATGTTGTTGGCCTCGCACTGCCGGCGGCCCGTCATCGCGGGCAGGCAGCCTCGCCATTTTTCCAGTTGCTCGATGGCTTCGCGCAAGCCGGTGCCAGTGCGCACAATGCCGACATTCTTCCAGGCAAGGTCACGCACCGCGCGCATGAACTCCTCGGCGCCGCGACCCTCCCTTGTCCCAGGATTTTCTGCCGTCGCCTGATATTTTGCGGTCGCATGGTCGGGCTTGCTGTGCCGGAGCTGCACCTCTTCCCGGATAGTCGCGCCGGCGCGTGCGCCGTACACTAGCCCTTCGAGCAGCGAGTTGCTGGCCAGGCGGTTGGCGCCGTGCACCCCGGTGCAGGCGGCCTCGCCCGCGGCGTAAAGCCCGGGCAAGCTGGTGCGACCGTGGAGGTCAGTCCGCACGCCGCCCATGGCGTAATGCGCCGCCGGCCGCACCGGGATGAGGTCGGTGCCGATGTCGATGTTGTATTGCAGGCAGGTGGCGTGGATGCGGGGGAAACGCTCTGCCAGATGGCTGGGGTCGAGATGCGTCAGGTCGAGGTACACCACCGGGTCGGCCAGGCGCGAGACCTCGAGCTCGTGGGCGATGGCGCGCGCCACCACGTCGCGCGGCGCCAGCTCCGCCATCTCGTGGTACTTGGGCATGAAGCGGAGCATCTCGGCGTTGCGCAGGCACGCGCCTTCGCCGCGCAGCGCCTCCGACAACAGAAAGCGCGGCGCCTTCTTCACGTAGAGCGCCGTGGGATGGAACTGTACGAACTCCATGTCCTGGAGCTCGGCGCCCGCGCGGAAGGCCATGGCCACGCCGTCGCCGGTGGCCACCCCAGGGTTGGTCGTCTCCCGATACACCTGTCCCAGGCCGCCGGTGGCCAGCAGGACGGCAGGCGCGTGCACCTCGCGCGCCTTGCCCTCCTCGTTCATGACCCGGATGCCGGCGACGCGCCCGTCGTGCATGCACAGGTCGGCGGTGAATTCCCACTCCCACAACGAGATGTGCTTCAGGCTTGCGGCCTTGGCATAGAGTGCGCGCCCGATCTCGCGTCCGGTGGAATCGCCGTGGGCGTGCAGGATGCGGGAGCGGCGGTGGGCGCCTTCGCGGGTGAAGGTGAGCTTGGTCCCTTGGCGGTCGAACTCGGTGCCCCAGTCGATCATTTCCTGGATGCGCGCCGGTCCTTCCTCCACCAGGACCCTCGCCGCTTCGGGATGGGAGAGCCCGTCGCCGGCATCGAGAGTATCTTGCAGGTGCAGGCCGATCTCGTCCTCGTCGCTGAGCGCCACCGCCACTCCGCCCTGCGCGTACTGCGTGGCCGACTCGGTGAGTTCGTTCTTGGCCAGCACCAGCACGCGCCCGGCGGCGGCCAGTTCGATGGCGGCGCGCAGCCCCGCGACACCCGCCCCCACCACGATGTAATCGGTCTCGGCCGGGACCGTCTTCATAAGCAGGTCATGGTACCACGCACACGCGGCGCCTCCGATTTCCGCGCCGGTGGGCTATCATGGAAGATTACGTGAAGACCGTCACCATCGCCGTGCAGCCCGCCTACGAGGCCCGCATCGAGAACGGCCTGGTGTGCCAGACCGGGGCGCAGCTCGCCGAGCTATACGTCGGCGGCAGTCTCTCCGTGTTTGTAATCACCAACGCTGCGGTGCGCAAACACTGGGGAGGCGCGCTAACCGATTCGCTGACCCAGGCGAAGCTCCGGTTTCAGATCCTGGAGATGGGCGACGGCGAGCGCTACAAGACCCTGGCCACCATCGAGGAGCTGGCCACGCGCCTGGTCGAGCGCGGCGCCGACCGCCGGTCTCTGGTCGTCGCCTTCGGCGGCGGCGTGGTGGGCGACATGACCGGTTTTCTGGCTTCGATCTACATGCGCGGGCTCGACTTCGTGCAGGTCCCGACCACCTTCCTGGCGCAAGTGGACGCAGCCATCGGCGGCAAGACCGGTGTCGACCTCCGCGCCGGTAAGAACCTGCTGGGGAGCTTCCACCAGCCGCGGCTGGTGCTGATCGATCCCTCCGTGCTGGGGACGCTGCCGGAGCGCGAGTACCGCGCCGGCGTCTACGAAGCGCTCAAGTGCGGCGTCATCCGCAACCCGCAGATCTTCGATTTCATGGAGAAGGAGCGCGAGGCCATCCTGCGCCGCGATGCCGCCGCGCTGGAGTGGCTGATCGCGGAATGCGTGGCGGTGAAGGCGGCGGTGGTCGGGGCCGACGAGCGCGAGTCGGGCCTGCGCCGCATTCTGAATTTCGGCCACACCATCGGACATGCCCTCGAGGCGGAGACGTCGTACAAGCAATATCTGCACGGCGAAGCTGTCGCCTGGGGCATGGTGGCCGCCTCCATGATCGCCGCGGGCTTGGGGAAGACCGACGCCGAGACCGCGCGCCGCATCATCTCCGCTGTGCTCGCCTACGCGCCTTTGCCGCGGGTGACGGCGCGCAGCAGAAACGTCGCCCGGCGGCTGCGCGCCGACAAGAAGACCGTCGCTGGCGCCGTCCACTTCGTGCTTCCTGTCGAGATCGGACGGGTGGAGATCGTGAGTGACGTCCCCGAGCGCGCCGTGCTGCACGCCATCGACGAATTGCGCACCCTCTCGCAGGTGTGACCTTGGCCGCACCCGATAAACCCGCCGTGGCGGGCGCTTCACCTGCGGGCGCTCACGACCAGCAGGCGGCCGCCCGCGCCGTGCGTGAGATGTTCACCGCCATCGCGCCCCGCTACGACCTGCTCAACCATCTGCTCTCGCTGAACGTGGACCGCTTGTGGTGGCGCCGCGCCGCGCGGACGTTTACGGGCATTCTGGAGCGCCCCGACGCTTGCGTGCTCGACCTCTGCTGCGGCACCGCCGACATGGCGCTGGCCTTGCGCCATCGAGCTGCGGGTTCGGCCACAATCTTCGGCGCCGATTTTTCCCACGCTATGCTGACGCTGGCCGGAGGCAAGGCGCGCGACCGCGTAAAGCTGATCGAGGCTGACGCGCTTTGCTTGCCGGTCCGGGACGCCTGCTTCGACCTGGTCGTCTCTGCCTTTGGCTTCCGCAATCTCGCCAGCTACGATGCCGGGCTGCGCGAAATCTTCCGCGTGCTGCGCCCGGGTGGGGAAGTGGGCATCCTCGATTTCGGCGAGCCCAAGGGAATAGTGGGGAAGGTTTACCGCTTGTACTTCCGGCGCGTGCTGCCGTTGATCGGGACCGTTATCTCCGGCGTGCGCGGACCGTACTCCTACTTGCCGGCATCGGTCGAGCGTTTTCCCGATCCTTCACAGATGCTGGAGCGCATGCGCGCCGCCGGGTTTTGTGATGTGAACTGGACGCCGTACACGTTTGGGATTGCGGGACTGTATCGAGGAAAGAAGGCGTAGGATCTCCGAGACGTAGCAAGCTACGTCTCTACACTTGGGTTTTGGACGCGGTCTGCTCGATAGGCTGCGCAGCGGGCGTCTCTGTCTCCAGCTTGAAGCTGTCGGCCAGCGCTTCTTCGATGCTGTACCGGATCACGTCCTCGTAATCTTTTCCCAACAATTCCCGCAGCCGGCTCGTGTCCATGAGGTAGGTTCCGGTGAAATAGGGGACGGCAGCGGCGGGCACCGAGGAGATGCCCAGCTTCCACGCCAGGCTAAGCGCCAGGCGGCAGCCGATCTTGCCCGGCAGGCGGGTCACCTTGGTGCCGGCGATCTGCGCGCAACGCTCGAACGGGAGCGCCTCGCCGCGTCCGGCCACGTTCAGGATGGTGAGACTCCGTCCCACCTCGCGCTGCCGCAGGATCCATGCCAGGAGGCGCGCCATATCGTCCACGTGCACGTACTGGAAGCGGGTGTCGAGGTACTTGCGCCCGTAGGGGATCAGCGCCGGCAGCCGGCGCCCGCGCTGCTCCATCCAGCGCCCCAGCCGGCCGTGCCCGTAGGGTGTACCACGCAGGATGTTGATGAGGTAATTCCGCATGCTGGCGCCGGCGAAGATGTGCGGCCGCAGGATGTAAGTGCTGCATGCGCCCAGCGACTTGGCGCGCGCCTGCACCACCTGGTCGGACTCGCGCTTGTGGATGGCGTAGGGCAGGGTGTGCCCGGACAGCGGTTGGTCCTCGGTCACCGGCCGGGGAAGGTCCGATCCGTAGGCCGCCACGCTGCTGACGTAGATCACCTTCTTGATGACGCCGCCGTTGCGGTTCACCACGGCGACCGCTTCCATCACCCGCGCCGTGCCGGCTACGTTGATCCGCCACATGCGATCCACGTCCAGCACGCCGGTGCGCAGGGGATCGATGACGAACGCCAGATGCACCACCGACTGCGCTTCCGTCTTGCGCAGCAGATCGATCAACTCGCGGCAGGAAGGTTCTTCGCCCAGGTCGATCGTCTGGAATTGGAATGAGGGGTAATTGCTAAGAACGGATTGGTCGCGAATCGGATGCATGTCGAGCCCGCAGACGTCGAACTCTGGGATCTCGCGCAGCAAGCGCACCCCCAGGTTACCGGCTACGCCGGTGACCACGACCGTCTTCTCGGGTGCGGACATCCCTTACTTGCTTTGCGGGGGACCTGGAGGAGTCGGCTTGGGCGCCTCGGGCGTGCCTGAAGGTGTGGCCGGCTGCGCCGGAGCCGTAGGCGGATGAAGTTCCCCGCCGGTCGCCGGCGGAGGCTCACTCCCGAAGTAAGTATCGTTGAAAGTCGGCTGCACCGAAGCACGCAGCTTCTCCATGCTCTCGCGCACGTGCTCCCGTGCCAGCGTGCCCTTAATCTCCTCGCGCACCTTGTCCAGCGGGACCTCATCCTTGCTGACTACCTTGTAGATATAGAAGCCGGAAGCCTCCTCGAGCGCGGGCGAGACTCCACCCGCTTTCAGGCCGAACACCCCGTTTTCCTGTTTGGGCGGAAGGGTGCCGCGGCGGCGCTCCCCGATGTCCACGGGCGGCGGCGTGCCCTTGCCGCTGGCGGCGGTGAAGGCTTCCTTTTGGAGCTTGTCGAACTCTTCACCGGCGGCGGCGCGCTGCTGGATCTTTTCGGCCAGGGCCTTGCTGGCGGCTACGTCGGACGGCTTGCCTTCCTCGGCCGCCACCATCGGAACGTAGATCCGCAGCAGCTTGGCCTCCTCGTACTGTGAGGCATGCTCCTGGTAGTACTTCGCGATGTCGGCTTCCGGGATTTCCGCTTGCTTCTGCTGCATCTCGCGCGAGTAGGAAGTGGCCAGGATCTGCAGCTTCGAGAGCCGCATCTGTTCCTGCACCTTGGGTTCTTTCTCGACGCCGGCCTTGACGGCGGCGTTGGCGACCAGCAGCAGCTCCACGTACTGCTGCGCCAGCATGCGGCGCTGCGCGGGCTGCAGGTTCGGCCGCACCGTGTCGATCAGCAGTTCCAGTTGCTTCCGGGTGATTACGGTCTCGCAGGCTGCGGGCTTGGCCGCCGCAGAACCCTTGGCCGTTTTGCTGCTGGTGGCCTTGGGCGCAGGAGTGGAGCACAGCCCTTTGATGGTGATGACGGCCGCATCCGGCGCTACTTCCTTGGCTGCTTCCGCTTGCTGCTTGGCGGAAAGCGGCTTCGTGGCCGGGGCGGCATGGCCGGCCTTTGCTCCCTGGGTGGGGGCGGCTTTGGGGGTTGTGGCGGTTGGGGCCTGGGGGGAACTCGTCTGTCCCGCGGCCAAAAGCGAGCCGAGGCAGATCCCTGCTATCAAAATGAAAGAACGCAGGGGGCGCTCACTCCTTCGAGGTCTCCGGTCATGCTAGCACAAGCTCCCGTTCCTGGCGGGCCGCGCAGGCCTGCACTTTGGGTTCGGCACCACAAGCGTAAAATGCCTGGGGATGGTTACGCCCAACCTCAGCGCCGGGGCCAGCGAGATGCGCCTGGAGAAGCGCGGGGTAGCCTTCAACTCCGTGCTGGCGGCCACGGCCATCACCGCGTTGAAGGTGGTGGTCGGCATCACCACCGGCAGCCTCGGCATCCTCTCCGAGGCCGCGCACTCGGGGCTGGACCTGATCGCCGCCGGCATCACCCTGTTCTCAGTGCAAGTTTCCGACAAGCCCGCCGACGCCGACCACCAGTACGGCCACGGCAAAGTCGAGAACTTCTCCGCCTTCCTCGAGACCGGCCTGCTGCTGCTCACGTGCGTGTGGATCGTATACGAGGCCACCCGGCGGCTGTTCTTCCGTCATGTGGAGATCGAGCCCAGCCTGGCGGCGTTCCTGGTGATGTTCGCTTCGATGGCGGTGGACGGGTGGCGGTCGCGGGCGCTGAAACGCGTGGCCGTCAAATACGACAGCCAGGCTTTGCAAGCCGACGCCCTGCACTTTTCCACCGATATCTGGTCGAGCGGCGTGGTCATCCTGGGACTGCTGCTGGTCTGGCTGGGCCGGCGGCTCGCGATCGGCTGGCTGCGCGACGCCGACCCCATTGCCGCTCTGTTCGTCGCTGGAGTGGTGGTGTACGTGGGTTCGCGTCTGGCGCGCCAGACCGTCGACGCGCTGCTGGATGCCGCTCCCACGGGAGTGCGCGCGCGCATCATCGGCGAGGTGGAGCGCGTGGAAAGCGTGCTGGACGTGGACCGTGTCCGCATTCGCCGCGCCGGCAACCGCTATTTCGCCGATCTCTCGGTGGCGCTGCGCCGCAACGTCACCTTTCTCAAGTCAGGGCAGGTGGCGGAAGATGTGACGGAAGCCGTCCACCGCGTTCTGCCCAATGCCGACGTGGTGGTGCACCCCATCCCGCGCGCGCCGCAAGAGGAGAACCTGTTCGATCGCATCCGCGGCGTGGCCGCCCGCAGCAACCTCAACGTGCACGAGGTCAGTGTTCAGGACCTGGGCGGCTTCCTGCACGTGGAGCAGCACCTGGAACTCGGCGAGCATATGCCCTTGAAGGACGCGCACGATCTGGTGACCCGCCTGGAAGGCGAAATCCGCGCCGAGGTGCCGGAGATCTCCTCCATCCTGACCCACATCGAGAGCGAGCCCGGGCACATCGAGACCACCGACGAGATCCGCGATACCGCCCTGGAGAGCCGGCTGCGCCGCATCGGGCGTGAATTCCCCGAGATCCTCGACATGCACGAGATCACGCTTAAAAAAGCCGGCAGCCACATTAATGTCTCCTGCCATTGCACGCTTCCTGACACGCTTCCTCTCTCGCGCGTGCACGACATCTCCACCGAACTCGAAATCCGCTTCAAGCAGGAAGCCCCCGAGCTGTTCAAGGTGCTCATCCACACCGAGCCGCAGACCGACAATCGGAGATGATTGAGCCATTGGGTAGGGGCGGTTGGCTACAAAAATGGCCTTTGCGCAAGTGACCCGATTGCGAGTGCAAACGGCTGTTACCGACAACTATCTGTGCGATGGCGTTTCGCACCGCACGAAACCAGACGGACAAATTCACCGTGGGCCAGCACGACACTCGTTTTTGACTGCGTCCAGCCTGCACGTTTCTGTTTGCGGCAATGTCGATGCCATCGGAAAATGGCGAGGGAAGGGCTTCTACTGTGGCGACACTAGACGTGCCAGCGTGTTGCCGTGACCGAAATCACAGTTCGATGTGATAATGCTGATTTTGATTGACCAACCGCTTTCTTGGGCCCATCATTTCACGGACTATCGCCTCCCCGAAGAGCAGTTCCCACCACGGGACGCAGCACCCCCTGGGGCGAGTCTCCGGATTCATACCGGCCCCTCATAGAGCAGACTGTCGAGTCGGTCATTCACTGAACTAACCGAGCGCCTCACCGAAGAGCAGTTCCCACCAAGGGATGCAGCACCCCGTGAGGCGAAGGGCCTTATGGAAAACCAGCTCAATGCACGCCTTAGGCGATGCGCGCAGGAACTCTGGGCGATTCAGACAGAACTGGTCAAAGCGGCCGCAACGGTAAGCACGTCAGAATCCGACAATGTCTGCGTTTATCAAGGCGTGGATAATGATTCACTCCAAGATGTGAAGGGCGCTGTCGACCAGATGCGACACCTGCTGTGGGTTCATTTAGAAGAGGCCAGAAAGAAAAGGGGATTTGATTTAGAGGAGGTTATTTTCGAATATAGAGTCCGCCGTGTAGTTGAGATGGTTCGACTAATTCAGTCCGATATACAACGTCAGAAAAGGTCATTGACACCGGAGCTCTTCAAGATGGCCGAAGGTCTGAGGTCAACAGTTGACGAACTACTCTCGTTAGCCAAGTGAAATGCGTGCGGCCCGCTTTCCGGCTCTGAGCGGGAATCTGTAACGACCCCCGTTTTTACTGACTTTTCGCCTTCGGTTTGAGGTTGCCCGGAACTCTGTGCGTCGTGGTGGCTTGCGGGCGTGTCGGCCCGATAACCGATTACTGTTGATAAATCCCCTTCTCACTAATTGGGAGACACCCCCCATCCTGCAGAAAAAAAGCAGCCGTCCGCCGCGCTGCGTCGTCAGATGCGCTTATGACCGAGATCGCAAAGCGTATCCTTTTGTTCAGCCAGCCCGGCTGACCTCCGTGCTCCACGGCGCGAGCCTACCTCTCGGCGAGAGGCATCCCGTTCGAAGAACGCGACGTGAGCGATGATTTCTCGGCCGTCCGCGAGCTGGTGGAGACTTACCATAGCCGCGCGACCCCGACCGTAGTCATCGGCGACGAGGTGGTCATCGGGTTTGATCCGCAACGCATTGACGAACTCCTCAGCTCCTAACCATCCCCTGCGCGGATACCTGTCGATCGCGGTCGCGGCGCTGTGCTGGGGCGCCGCCGCAACTTTGGGGAAGGCCGTGTTCACCGGCCGGCTGCTCGCCGGATCGCAGGCGTTGCGGCCTATCGACCCGCTCGTTCTGACGCAAACGCGGGTCAGCTTCGCCCTCCTGATCCTGGCGCCTCTGGTGCTGGCGCGCGGCGGCCGGGCCGCGCTCTCGCTTCCTCCGCGCGACGTGCTCCGTTGCATCGTGCTGGCGGTTTTGGGTGTTGCTGGCTCCAACTACTTTTACTTTTACGCTATCGCCAAGACCACGGTGGCCACCGCCATCATCCTGCAGTACACAGCGCCGGTATGGGTGCTGCTGTACCTGGTGGCGCGGCGGCAGCAGCGCGCGACCGCGCAGCGCGTGATCGCAGTGGCGGCGGCGGTGGCCGGGAGCGCACTGGTGGTCGGCGGACATCTGCGGGCGAACCCCGCCGGGGTGGCCGCAGGACTGGGCGCCGCCTTCTCCTTCGCCTTCTACAACCTCTATGGCCACAGCCTGCTGGCGCGCCTCGACCGCTGGCGCGTGCTGGTGTACACCTTGCTGGGCGCGACCGTGTTCTGGCTGCTGGTCAATCCGCCCTGGAAGCTCGTGGCCGCCCGCTATTCCGGCCGCGAATGGGGTTTCCTGCTGGTATTCTCGGTGTTGTCCGTGCTCCTGCCGTTCTCCTTCTACTTTGCGGGATTGCAGTATCTGGACGCGACGCGCGCCATCGTCACCAGTTGCCTGGAGCCGGTGTTCGCCATGGTGCTGGCGGCGGCGTTCGTGGGCGAATCCTTGCAGCCGGTTCAGGCGGCGGGGATCGCCGTCGTGCTGATTGCCACTGTCCTGGTGCAGCTCCAGTCCCGGCGTGGCGGAGAACGCCCCACGGATGTCCGTGTATCGATGGTGGAGTGAGTCATGGGAGACCGCGGGAGCGTCATCCGCGAGGTGCGTGAGACCACACCCGGGCACCACCGGCACGCCCTTCGTGGCTATCTGGCGATTATGGCCGCCGCGCTCTGCTGGGGCGCCGCCGCCAGCCTGGGCCGGGCAGTATTCACCGGACGCCTCCTCGGCGGATCCCATGCCCTGCGGCCCATCGGCCCGCTCATCCTCACCCAAACGCGCATCAGCTTCTCTTTCCTCATCCTGGCCCCGCTGGTGCTTTGGCTGGGCGGCCGCTCCGCCCTGGCGATGGGCAAGAAAGAAGTGCTGCGCTGTTTCGTGCTGGGAATCGTCGGCATGTCGGCGGCCAACTTCTTCTACTACGTGGCCCTCGCCAAGACGTCCGTGGCCACCGCCATCGTCCTGTTCTACACCGCGCCGGTGTGGGTGCTGTTGTATCTGCTGGCGCGAGGCCAGCAGCGCGCCACCGCGCGCCGGGTCGGCGCCGTGGGGGCCGCGGTGGTGGGCTGCGGACTCGCCATCGGCATCGGCGGACCTGCGCACTTGCGCCTGAACGGCCTGGGATTGGCCGCGGGCCTGCTGGGTGCCGGCGCCTTCGCCTTCTACAACGTGTATGGCCACAGCATCCTGGCGCAGCATGAGCGCTGGCGCGTGCTGGTGTACGCCTTCTTCGGCGCCACCCTGTTCTGGATGGTCGTGAACCCGCCCTGGGCCATCGCGGCGGCGCGCTACTCGGCTGGAGAATGGGGCTTCATGGTGGTGTTCGCGGTGGTCTCGCTGCTGCTGCCGTTCTCCTTCTACTTCGCGGGACTGCAGTACCTGGACGCCACGCGCGCGGTGGTGACCAGTTGCCTGCAGCCGGTGTTCGCCATCCTGTTCGCGGCGGCGTTCATCGCCGAGTCGTTGCACTGGCTGCAAGCAGTGGGGATTGTGATTGTGCTGGCCGCCAGCGTGGCCATCCAGATCCCGGATAAGGGCGGCGAAGCGCCTACGGATGTGCGGCTGTCTTTGGCGGAGTGAGCACCCGCAGGGGCCGAAGCCCGGCGCTTCACCCTCCGCGGGCCACTTAGTTGCCCTCGTGGTATTCCATCTCGGTGTTGACGCGCCACAGGTTCGACTTGTCGGTGCGGCCGGCGATGATGTTATCCACGGCTTCCATGGCGGTCAGCATGGAGTGGTCCTGGTTGTTGTACTTGTGCATGCCGTTGCGGCCCACCAGGAACAGGTTGGGGAAGCCGTCCAGGTATGCGCGGACCTCGTCGAAGCGCGCGTAGGCGCCGAAGTATGCGGGATAAGTCTTGGGCATGCGGATGACGGTGGAGTCCAGCACCGCATCGCCGTCGATGATGCCGATCTTGGCCAGCTCCTGGCGCGCGAACTCGGCCATCTCCGCGTCCGGCTTGCGCCACAGCTCGTCGCCTTCATAGCAAAAGTATTCCACGCCCACCCAGACCTTCCCGGGCTGGCTTACCAGGTGCGGACTCCAGTTGTTGAAGATTTGCAGGCGGCCGGCGAGCACGTCGGGCTCCTGGATGTAGATCCAGTTATCTTCGATCAGCTTGCGGGCGTAGCCGGGCCTGCTGCCATTGGAGCTAGGGTCGCTTACCTTCAGGCCTTTCAACAACAGGCCGACGGTCAGGAAATCACGGTACTGGAGATTGTCGCTCACCTCGCGCACATTGGCGGGGACTTCGGCATCGAGCGCCCGCACCAGTTCCTTGACCGGCATGGTGGAGAAGAAGTAGTCGCCGGCGAATTCACGCTCCTGGCCGCTCGCGTCCACGGCGCGCACCGAGACGATGCGCTGGCCTGCGCAGTGCAGCCCGCGGACCTCGATGCCGCTGTGGATCTCGCCTCCCAGATCTTTCACCTTCTGCGCCACCGTCTCCCACATCTGCCCGGGACCGAACTTGGGATAGAGGAACTGCTCGATGAGTGAGGTCTCGGTACTCTTCTGCGCCACATCCCCGGGCTGATGGCTGTTGAAGCGCTTCTTCAAGAAGTGGGTGATGGTCTTGGTGACGGAGAGGCCTTTGACCCGCTGCGCCCCCCATTCCGCGCTGATCTCCTGGCAGGGCACGCCCCACACCTTCTCCGTGTAAGACTTAAAGAAGGTTTCGTAGAGCTCGCGGCCGAAGCGATTGATGAAGAACTGCTCCAGGTTGTGCTCGTTCCTGCAGGGGAACAGGGCGCTGCGGGCGTAGCTGGCGCCGATGCGCAGGGTGCGCGCCACGCCCAGGTTGCGCAGCGTGTCCTGGCTCAGCGAGATGGGATAGTCGAAGAACTTGCGCAGAAAATAGATGCGCGACTTGCGCCTGCGCACCAGCATGACCTGGTCGCAACTGTCCGGATCGGGGCCGTCCTCGCGGGCGGCGAGGTCGCGCGTCTGGTTCTGATAGGTGATCTTCAGCCCGTTGCTATTGAGCGGCAGGCGCTCCATGGGCATGTGCTGCAGCCACCATTGCATGACGCGATTGCTTTTGGAGAAGAAGCGGTGCCCGCCGATGTCGATGCGGTTGCCCTTGTAGTTGACCGTGCGCGAGATGCCGCCCATGTACGCGCTCTTCTCCAGCACGATCGGCTGCACATCGCTGCGGGTCAGCAGCTCGTAGGCGGCCGTGAGTCCCGCCGGCCCGGCTCCGATGATGATGGCTTTCTTGCGGCTCAATTGCCCTGTCCTTGTGGCGCCTGGCGCGCGAGTGGATGCCAGGACCTCCTCGGCGCTATGCCGATTACAGGCCTGCGGGCGCATGATGCCGTCATTCTAGTCCACCACCCACACCCGCCGATGGGCGAAATAGCGGAGCAGCTCTTCGTTCTTCTCCCGGCCCATATCCCGCGCCCAGACGATCCTGGCGTGGTCAATATCGGGCTTGTTGTAGATCCAGTCGTCGGAGCCGGTGTGCCATGTCGGGAAGAAGGTTGGGATTGACTAGCTTCTCCCCCAGCGGGACGAACGACCAAACCCGGCGCAGCAGACTTTGTCAGGTGGGTTTTCCAAACGCCCAGCTTTCCGCAGGTTCTTGCCCGCCATCTTAGCCTTGAAATGCCTTACGGTTTCGTACAGGAAATAGACGGAAAGAATGAGCATTTCCGGTTCTATCGTGTGGCGATAGCGCACGTTGACAAAGGCAAGGTAGTACGGAACTGGGTATAGGAGCAGAAGCCCAGCAGCTAATATTGAGCCTGGAACTTTCTGGCCGATAGCCAGAACCAGCCCCCACAATGTAAGCAGCGACAGAGAAAGGTACATCCAGGGCCGCCATTCATCATGTGTCACGTAATTCAGCGAAGTTCCATCCCAGAAGACAGTAAAGCGGCGCAGGCATAACTGGACAAATTCGCCGGGATACCGGCGGACAAATTCCATCCCCTGCCGCGCATGTTCCACCACAAACGCCCGCTCCCCCAAGCCCAGATATTGCGCCAGGATGCTCTCGTTCTGCGTGGGGTGCCGCTTGAACCAGCCTAGGCCATTGCTGCCGTGGTAGTTGCCGAGATGAAATTCAAAACCGAAGTTGCCGCGAATAAAAACGTATTCGCCGAACACCAGCCGATTTCGAACCAGCCAAGGCGCCACAACGACGAAGCAGCCCAGGGCTGCTACGGCCATCAGAGGACCAATTTCCCGCCACTTGCGCCGCAGGTGGTAGGCCAGCCATGCCGCCGACACCGGCAGAAAAGCGAGGAGGGCAGGATTGGTCAAGGCAGCGATGCCCCAGAGGAGACCCCATCCCAGCCACTTCTTGCAGCTTGTGGTGCGTCTTAACTCCAGGGCACAAAGAAAGAGCAGGCTCATCAGCAGCGCTGAGAGGCTCATGTCCCACACCCAAGTAGTGGGCCAGCGCATGAAGAAGGGGACTACGGCCCACATCCATCCCGCCCACAAGCCAACCTGTCGGCCGACCGTCCGCTCGCAAGTCAGGTAAATCGTCATGCAAGTGACGGCGGAAAAAAGGCTATTCATGGCTAGGATCGCGATGGCGGACGCCACCGTGAACACCCCCAGGACCTTGAAGATGGCGGCGCAAAGGAACGGGTAAATCGGGGCAATCCACGCCGTCGGCCCGCTGGCCACACCGAACGGAGAAGAGAACCCGTGTCCGGTCGCAATCGAGGCGGCGATGCTGCCAGTTTCAAACCCAAAGTCGAAAGTGCTCGGCAGTGGAGGCGTAGCAGCAGGGAACTGGAAAGTGCGAGCGTACAGCAGGAGCGCAAGCCGACAAAGAAAGGCTGCCGAAGCCATCCACACATACGGGGCGATTCGCAGCCGTGGTAACGCGAAACTCTCGCTCGGGACGGGTAAGGACGTGGTTGCGGAGTCCATATCAGTTTGGGCTCAATCTGTTCGCGGTCGGAAAACTAACCCGAGTTTAAGTGATGCGTTCGGCCGGCGTAAATGGTCAGTGCACCTTCGTTACTTCCTCCCGTGATGTCCCTTATGGTGCGATGACATGGCGGACTCCGCCATGGAAAGCGAGTCCGGGCAGGTTTGAATTGAAAGTATCGGTACCGAACGGGCCTATTATCGGTCGGTCACGCACTGCACCACTATTACGCTAAAGCCCGGCCCAGCCCGGCCCAAGTGGTTTTTCCTGAGTTCTCGGCGCCGGAGGGCGTGTTCGGAAGGCACCCTAGGTGGGATGTTAGGAGACTAGTGGTCACTCGACGCTTGTGGTTTGTGGAACAGGAATATGGAGAGGCGGACACCACGTATGATTACCTGCATCAAATCCGCCTTCGATACTGTTCCGGCGCCGAGGTTCGTACCTTCGGCTCCATTGGCGTAAGGCTCTGCGTGCCGCAGCCCTGAGAGCTAGATTGGCTGTTAGAAGTCCTAGGCGCTAGCCTGCTGTGCACGCTACGGATCTTCCTCCTTCAGCACTCCAGTTGTTCGCGGGTGAGCTTCATGCCTTCGAGGTTGCCGAGCACGGTGACGGCGATCTGGTCGGCGTGGAAGAAGTCGTTGGCCAGCCCCACCAGTTCTTCGGCATTGACCGCTTCGATGCGCTCGATGATCTCGTCCAGGCCGAAGAAGCGGTCGAAGTACATCTCCTGCCGCGCCAGGTTGGACATGCGCGCGGTGGTGGACTCCAGGCTGAGCATGAGCGAGCCTTTGAGCTGTTCTTTGGTCCGGCGCAATTCTTCTTCGCTGATGTGGTTCTGCTTGAGGTCGCGGAACTCGTTCACAATCAGCTCCACTACTTGCGGCGCCGATTCCAGCGAGGTCCCGGCGTAGACCGACAAGCAGCCGGTATCACGATAGGGATTCAGCTCGCTGTAGATGGCGTAAGCCAGACCCTGGCGCTCGCGCACGTTCTGGAAGAGCCGCGAGCTCATGCCCCCGCCCAACAGGGTGTTCAGGATGTAAGAGGCGTAGCGCTTTTCGTGCGAGATGGGATAGGTGGGCACGCCCACGCAGAGCTGCACCTGCTCCAGCGATTTCTTGTTGCGCAGGATGATGCGCGCCGTCACCTCGGGCACGGAATCGTGGAAGCCGTTATTCGCCGGCTTAAGGTGCTCGAAGCGTTCAGCCGTAAGCTTGACGAAGTGCTCGTGGTTGATGTGCCCGGCGGCGGCTACGATCAGGTTTCCCGGCGTGAAGCGCTTGCCGTAGTAGTCTAACACCAGCGCCTGCTCGAAATGGCGGACGGTTTCTTTGGTTCCCAGGATGGGCTTGCCCAGCGGGTGGTCCTTCCAGAAGTTCTGGGTGAAGATCTCGTGGACGAGATAATCGGGACTGTCCTCGTCCATCTTGATCTCCTCCAGGATCACGC
The DNA here is from genome assembly GCA_023265315.1 of Acidobacteriota bacterium. GTDB lineage: Bacteria > Acidobacteriota > Terriglobia > Terriglobales > Acidobacteriaceae > JAHFUA01. Next base: position 16,644 of record JAHFUA010000012.1, read on the forward strand.
CGCGCTCGCGCGCGATGTCCTTGCTGGCGAACACCGGGTGCAGCACCAGGTCGCTGAGCACGTCGAGCGCGATGGGCAGGTGCTCATCCAGCACTTTCACGTTGAAGCAGACGCATTCCTTGGCGGTGAAGGCGTCGAGGTTGCCGCCGATGGAATCGATCTGCCGGGCGATGTCCTCGGCAGTGCGCGTATCCGTCCCTTTGAACACCATGTGCTCGAGGAAATGCGAGATGCCGTTGTGCTCGGCCTGCTCGTGGCGCGACCCCGTCTTCACCCAGATCCCGATCGACACCGAGCGGATGTGCTGCATTTTTTCGGTGAGCACGATCAGACCATTGGGCAACACTTCGCGCCGAATGTCGCGCAGTTCATCCGCCATAAAATCAGTGCCGAAAACAGCTTCGGGTAGGGCCGAAAATCGACTGGATAGATTCTTACACACGGCGACTGCTCCGATCACCGAATATAGAGTCTGTATAATGAACGACTTACAGATGCTGGCTCGCGCTGGCGGGGTGAGCGCCCCCCAGTCGTTCTAAAATCACCCTATTGGATGCATGGCTACCGTTCCACAAAGCGAACTTTTAGGTCTTGATATTCAAGAACTTACCGTATTGGTCCAGGATGCTGGCGAGCCCGACTACCGCGCCCGGCAACTGTTCGAGGCCATCTACCGCCAGCGCGTCCGCTCGGTGGAGGAGATCTCCACGTTACCGCTGGCATTCCGACACACGTTGTCAGAGCGCGCGATGACGGTCGGACAGCCGCGCATCGAGAAGCAGTACGTGTCGTCGGATGGCACCATCCGCTATCTGATCGCTTTCTCCGACGGGCAAAGCGTCGAGACGGTGTGGATGCCCGACGGCGACGGCGGCGAGGCCGGCGATGGCTCCGAAGCCGGCGATGCCTGCGAGAAGAATGCGCGTGCGTGGGACCGCGCCACCATTTGTGTTTCCAGCCAGGCGGGCTGCGCCGTCGATTGCCGCTTCTGCCTGACTGCGCTGCTCGGTCTGCGGCGAAATCTTGCGGCGGGTGAGATCGTCGGGCAGGTGGTGGCGGTGCTCAACGACCGCGGCGTCGCGCTCGATCGCGGTCGCATCAATCTGGTCTTCATGGGCCAGGGCGAGCCGTTCCTCAATTACGACAACTTCATGAAAGCGGTGCGGCTGCTGGTGGAGGGTCTGGGCATCGCGGGATCGCGCATGACGGTCTCAACCTCCGGCATCGTGCCCCGGATCTACGATCTCGGTCGCGAGCCGGTGCGGCCCAAGCTGGCCATCTCGCTAAATGCGTCCAACAATGAATCGCGGCGAGAGCTGATGCCGATCACCCGCAAGTGGGACATGGAGCAACTCATGGCCGCGGCGCGCGCTTTCCCGCTGCGCCTCCGCGAGCGCCTAACCTTCGAATACGTGCTGCTCGACCAGGTGAATGATTCCGCCCAGGCGGCGCGCGAAGTGGTGGAGCTGGTGCGCGGCATTCGCGCCAAGGTTAACCTGATCGCGCTGAATCCCGGCCCCGGCATCGCCTTCCGCACTCCCGCGGAAGAGCGCGTGCTCGCCTTTCAGCAGGTGCTGGTCAAGGCGGGCATCCCCACGTTCATCCGCCGTCCGCGCGGACGCGATATCTACGCTGCCTGCGGGCAGTTGAAGCTGTCGGGGGCGTGAGTACCGAGTACCAAGTACCGAGTGCGGTATGCTTGCCGCGATCGCCGTGCCAGCGTTGATCCGCGAATATCGACCCGACGATTTCGAACCCCTGTGGAGGATCGACCAGGCGTGTTTCACGCGGGGGATCTCCTACACCCGCCGCGAGCTTGCCTTCTACATCGGCCAGAAACGCGGTTTCACGCTCGTGGCGCAGAGCGATGGCACGATCGTCGGATTCGTGGTGGTAGACCGTGGCCGCCAGAGCCAGGGACACGTCATCACCATCGACGTGCTGCCGGCAGCGCGGCGCTCCGGCCTGGGCTCGCGCCTGATGGCTGCGGCGGAAGAGCGCCTGCGCGCTCTCGGATGTTCGGGGGTCTTCTTGGAAACCGCGGTGGACAACGCCGCCGCGCTCGCCTTCTACAAGCGGCGCGGTTACGCCGTCGTCCACACCATTCCCCGCTACTACCTCGACAGCATCGATGCACTGGTGCTCACCAAGGACCTCACACCGCAGGGCTCGGACGTTGGCCCAGAGGCGTAGGTCGCCGCGTCCGTACAGGAAATCCCACTCGGTACTTGGTACCGGGTACTCGGTACTTGTACATTGGTCGCGGTGAAAGTCGCCATCCAGGGCGAAGCCGGCTCGTTCAGCCACGAAGCGGCGCGGCAGATGGCGCCGGGCTGCGCCGTGGTTCCGTGCGCGGCCTCGGTGGACGTCTTCGAGCGCATCGGCTCGGGCGCCGTCTCCTGCGCCGTGGTCCCCATCGAGAACTCGCTGGCCGGCTCGGTGGCGGAGCACCTGGACCTGCTGCTGGCGTCAGACGTTTTCATCCAGCGCGAATTCCGCCTGCGCATCCAACACAACCTGATCGCAGCGCCGGGGGTGAAGCTGGCCGGGCTGACCCGCGTCTTCTCGCATCCCGTGGCGCTGGACCAGTGCCGCGATTTTTTTCGCCGGCGCCGCAAGATCGAGGCTGTGCCCTTCTACGATACTGCCGGCGCGGTGAAGCACGTGGTCGGCAACCAGCTCCAGCATGCGGCGGCGATCGCCGGCCGGCAGGCGGCGGCGGAGTACGGCGGCCGCATCCTCCAGCGCGGACTGGAGGACGACAAGCAGAACTTCACCCGCTTCTTTCTCATCACCCGCGGCCGGCGCGTGCTGGCCGGCGCCAACAAGACCTCGGTGGCCTTCTCGCTGAAGAACGTCCCCGGCGCGCTGTTCAAGGCGCTGAGCGTGTTCGCGCTTCGTGACCTCGATCTCAGCAAGATCGAGTCGCGCCCGGTGCGCGGACGCCCCTGGGAGTACCATTTCTACGTGGATGTGCTCCACGAGCGCGGGCAGGCGGCCGCCGCCGAGAACGCGCTGCGCCACCTGCGCGAGATTTCCCACTTCGTCAAGGTGCTGGGGACGTATCCGGCGGCGAGATAGATCAAGTGCGCCAGCGTCTCGCCGGCAGGCTGGCTATGGCTTATACCAGTTGCTGCCCTACTGCTCTTGGCCTTTGGCTCTTGGCTTTTGGCTGCTCTGGCCGTGCCGTATTCGTTAGCGAATGTTGCTCCCGCACGGGTCCCAAAAGCTAAGAGCTAATTGCCAAGAGCCAAGAGCCAACAGCGGTTTGCCCGGTTGGGATCCCCTAACGGCTGAGAGGGAATCACAGACCTAAACAGTTGGAGCGAGTACCCTGTACTCCTGGTAGCTGGCATCTTACTGCTGGCATCGACTAAAATCCGGCGCGCGCGGCGACAGCGGCGCTGCATCCTCGCGCTCCCGAGGTTCATCAATTGAAGAGCACTTTTTCTCAGTGATTCGCACTCATAAGGAGCTCCATGGCAATCGAAGCGCGTAATGAAGATCAAGTCCAGTCCGGCCAAGAGCAGTCAGCGCGCGGGCTGCCGGTGTTGCCGGTGCGCGACACCGTGTTGTTCCCGCATGCCGTGCTCCCTCTCACCGTAGGCCGGGAGACCTCGGTGAACCTGATCAACTCGTTGGGGGAGGACAAGACCATCGTGGTGGTGGCGCAGCGCGAGGCCCGCATCGACAACCCCCAGCCCACCGACCTCTACAGCATCGGCACCCTGGCCACCGTGCACAAGGTGGTCAAAATGCCCAACCAGAGCCTGTTTGTCTTCACCGAAGGCCTGGAGCGGGTGCGGATGACGGAGTACACGCAGCTCAGCCCCTTCCTGCGCGCCAGCACGGAGACCATCCCGGAGGCGGAATTCCGCAAGACGGCGGAGGAAGAGGCGCTGCACCGCAACGTGCTCACGCTGTTCCAGCAAATTGTGGCTACCTCACCCACGCTTTCCGACGAGCTGCAGACCGTGGCCATGAACATCGACGACTCGGGCCGGCTGGCCGACTTCATCGCCTCCTCGCTGCCCTCGCTGGCCACCAAGGACAAGCAGGAGCTGCTGGAGACCACCGACATCCGCGTGCGCCTGGACCGCATCAACCGCCATCTGGCCAAGGAACTCGAGGTGCAGCAACTGCGCAGCAAGATCCAGTCCGAGGTCCAGGACCAGGTGCAGCAGACGCAGCGCGAGTACTACCTGCGCGAGCAGATGAAGGCCATCCAGAAGGAGCTGGGCGAGCAGGACGAGACCACGCGCGACATCGAAGAGCTGCGCGCCAAGATCGACGCCGCCGGCATGCCGGAAGAGGTCAAGAAGGAAGCGCTGAAGGAGCTGACCCGGCTCCAGCGCATGTCGCCCATGGCCGCCGATTACTCGGTCACCCGCAACTACATCGAGTGGCTGGCGGTGCTGCCCTGGGCCAAGTCCTCGGGCGGGGAAGTGGACATCAACAAGGCGCGCGAGGTGCTCGACGCCGACCACTACGACCTGCAGAAGGTGAAGGACCGCATCCTGGACTACCTCTCGGTGCGCCGGCTGAAGCCCACCATGAAGGGGCCGATCCTGTGCTTTGTCGGGCCTCCGGGCGTTGGCAAAACGTCGCTGGGCAAGTCGATCGCACGCGCCCTGGGCCGCAAGTTCACGCGGCTGTCGCTGGGCGGCGTGCGCGACGAGGCCGAAATCCGCGGTCATCGCCGCACCTACATCGGCGCGCTGCCGGGGCAAATCATCCAGGGCATCCGCCGGGCCGAGACCAACGATCCCGTCTTCATGCTGGACGAGGTGGATAAGCTCGGGCGCGACTGGCGCGGCGATCCCTCCTCCGCGCTGCTCGAGACCCTCGACCCCGAGCAGAACAACACCTTCCGCGACAACTATCTCGACGTGCCCTTCGATCTTTCGAAGGTGCTGTTCATTACCACCGCCAACCAGCTCGACCCGGTTCCTGACCCGCTGCGCGACCGTATGGAGATCATCGAGCTGCCGGGTTACACCGAGGACGAGAAGGTCCACATCGCGCAGCGTTATCTGGTGCCGCGACAGATCGATGAGAACGGCCTGAAGGCCGAGCAGATCGACTTCTCCGAGGAGTCCATCCGCCACATCATCCGGCATTACACGCGCGAGGCCGGGGTGCGCAATTTGGAGCGCAACCTCGGCACTATCTGCCGCAAGCAGGCGCGCCGCATCGCCGAGGGCAAGCCCGACAAGCTGGTGGTCTCCAAGGAGGACATCAAGCAGTTCCTGGGCGGGGAGAAGATTCGCGTAGAGACCGAGATCGCCGAGCGCACCAAGCGCACTGGCGTAGCTGTCGGCCTGGCTTGGACGCCGACCGGCGGCGACGTGCTCTTCGTCGAAGTCAACAAGATGAAGGGCAAGGGCAACTTCACCATGACCGGCCAGATCGGCCAAGTGATGCAGGAGTCCATGCAGGCGGCGCTTACCTGGGTACGCTCGCACGCGCAGGAGCTGGGAGTGTCAGAGGACTTCTTCTCCAATCACGACCTGCATATTCACGTGCCGGCGGGCGCCATCCCCAAGGACGGCCCCTCGGCGGGCGTCACCATGGTGACGGCCATCGTCTCCCTGCTCACCGACCGCTCGGTGCGCCCCTATATGGCCATGACCGGAGAGATCACCCTGAGCGGCAACGTGCTGCCGGTGGGTGGGATCAAGGAGAAATTCTTGGCGGCCAAGCGGGCCGGCGTCCATGACATCATCCTGCCGGCGGAGAACAAGATGAACGTCGAGGAGGACATTCTCCCGGAGCAGCTCGCAGGCGTGACCGTGCACTACGTCAGTACCATCGACGAAGCTCTCGCCATCGCCTTGCCCTCGAGCCCGACTGAGGAGAAGAAGGACGCGGAAGAGCGCGAGCAGCACTTGCAGCAGGTCCCGGCGTAATCGAGGGAGCAGGAAGCAGGCTGCAGGAGGCAGGAGTACCTGCTGGTGGTTTTCGTGCTTCCTGCCTCCTGCCTCCTACTCACTCACACGAAAAGCGTCTATGCTTTATCCATGCAGGTCAAAGTGCTGTTCTTCGGCGCCTTGCGCGACCTGGTCGGCCGCAGTAACGACGCCCTGACGCTTCCCGAGGGCGCGCGTCTCTCCGACCTGCTGGCCCACTATGAAGGCACGGTTCCGCGGTTGAAGGATTTCCTGCCTGCGATTGCGCTGTCCATCAACCAGGAGTACGCCGCTCCAGGCGCCGCCCTGCACGACCAGGACGAAGTCGCTCTGCTGCCGCCGGTCAGTGGAGGGAATGAAAGCCGGCGGATGGCTGCCCATGTCGCGCTCGTCCGCGACCGCATCGCTACCGAGACCGTGCTGGCCGAGATCAAGCAGCCCGAGGATGGCGCGGTCGTGGTCTTCGAAGGCATCGTGCGCGACCACACCCGCGGCCGCCGCACCCTCTACCTCGACTACGAGGCTTACGAGCCCATGGCACGCCGCAAGCTGGAGGAACTCGGCGCCGAAGCCCTCGAGAGGTTTGAGGTCCGCCAAGTCGCTCTGGTCCATCGTCTGGGACGCCTCCAGCACAGCGAGACCAGCGTGCTGATCGCCGTGGCCTCGGCCCACCGCTCGGCCGCCTTCGAGGCCTGTCGCTGGCTCATCGACACCCTCAAGAAGACGGTGCCCATCTGGAAGAAAGAGTATTTCGAGGACGGCGCCGTCTGGGCCGATGGCGAGCCTTTTCCCGACGATATTCCGACGGCAGGTGGAACACTCGCCGGTCCTCCGGCATCCAAGTGAGCAGTTCTCCCGTGAATTCTTCGATGAGATTCCTGCTGGCCCTGGCGGTGCTGGCAGGGTTGAGTATCGCCGCCCCAGCGCAGGCTGCTGCTCCGGCCCAGCGCCCCGCCGAGCCCAGCGAGAGTGCCCCCACCTACCGGGTGGACGTGAAACTAGTGAACGTGTTCGTCACCGTCACCGACGATCACGGCGCTCCAGTCTCCTCGCTCAAGAAGGAGAATTTCGCGGTGCGGGAAGACGGCGTCGAGCAGAAGCTGGCGGTCTTCGACCGCGAATCCGCCCTGCCGCTTTCCATCGTTCTGGCCGTGGACGCCAGCCTGAGCACGGGCAAGGACCTCAAGCTGGAGCTGGATTCGGCGCGCGCCTTCGCCCACTCGGTGGTCCGCCCCCAGGACGCGCTGGCGCTGTTCCAATTCAGTGAAGTGGTGAATGAGTTGGTGCCCTTCACCTCCGACCTGCGGCTGGTCGACCGCGGCATCGCGCGCGTCCACCTGGGCGCTGCCACCGCTCTCTATGACGCCATCTTTCTGGGCTCGCAGGCGCTCATGCGCCGGCAGGGAAGGAAAGTGCTGGTGGTGATTACCGATGGCGGCGACACCATGAGCCAGGTCGACTACCATGAAGCTCTGCGTGAGGCGCAGCAGGCCGACGCCTTGGTATACAGCATCGTCATGGTGCCCATTGAGGCCAGCGCCGGCCGCAATACCGGGGGCGAGCACGCCCTCATCCAGATGTCAGAGGACACGGGCGGCATATACTACTATGCCGATACGCCGCAGCAGATCGACCGCGCCTTCCACCGCATCAGCGACGAACTCCGCACCCAGTATCTGCTGGGCTACTACCCCCGCCAGCGGCTGAGCGACTCCGATTTCCGGCGCATCCAAGTGACAGTCACGCCTCCGCCCGGTCCCGGTTTGGCATTACCCCTGCACGCCCGCCATCGCACCGGCTACTACACCAGCAAGGCGGAATAACGGCAGGCGCGGCGCCCATGCCCTCGGCGTGTACAATGTCGGCATGCCCTTCCAATCCTCCATGCTGCCGCTACACAAGAAGGCCGCCAAGAATCCTCCTCCGGACGAGACCTTCCAGGAAGCCGCTTATCTGAAATCGCTGGGCGAGAAGCAGACGCCGGTCAGCATCAAGCTGCTCGATGGCGAGGTGGTGACGGGCTGGATCGAGTACTACGACCACAAGATGATCCGCCTGACGCGCGAGGGCGCGCCCAACCTGTTCATCTTCAAGCACGAGATCCTGTACATCTCCGAGGACGGCGCCGCGCGCAAGCCTCGGCGCGAGCCGTGAGCGCCGAGCGGGCCAGCGAGTTCGTTTCCGCCATCGAGGCCATCGCCCGCGAAGCCGGCGAGTTGCTGATGGGTTACTTCGCGCGCCGCGTCCCCATCGAGTACAAGGGCGACGTAGATCTGGTCACCGAGGCCGACCGCGCCTCCGAAGCCCTCATCATGGACCGCATTCAGGCGCGTTTTCCCCGCCACGACGTTCTGGGCGAAGAAGGCGCGCGCCGCGAGACCGGCAGCGACTACAAGTGGTACGTCGACCCGCTTGACGGCACAACCAACTTCGCACATGGCTTCCCCGTCTTCTGCATTTCCATGGGCCTGGAACACAAAGGCCAGTTGATCGCAGGCGTGGTGTACGATCCCGCGCGCGGCGAGATGTTTTCGGCAGAGAAGGGAAGCGGCGCCTACCTGAACCAGCGCCGCATGCAGGTCTCGAAGACGACAAACCTGCCCGAGTCGCTGCTGGCTACCGGTTTCCCCAGCCACAAGCGCCATAAGAATCCCAACATCCGCTTCTATCACCAGATCACGTTGCGCACGCACGGCGTGCGCCGCGCCGGTTCCGCCGCGCTCGACCTGGCGTGCGTAGCCAGCGGACGCTTTGACGGCTTCTGGGAGTTCAATCTCAATCCCTGGGACCTTGCCGCCGGCGTGCTGCTGGTCGAGGAGGCAGGCGGACAGGTGACCGGCTTCTTCGGCCAGCCGTTTCGCCTTGCCGAGCGCGACGTGGTCGCGAGCAACGGCCTGATTCACGCCGACCTGCTGCGCGAATTCAAAGAAATCTTCGCTGGCCGCTGCCTGGAGCCGCTGCCCGACCCCCGGGAATACGCGAAGAGTCATCAGCCATAGCGATTTTTTGTTGAACTTTCAATTCAGATCTACACATCAAAGAAACCATGCACCGCCTCCGAATCACGATCCTGGTCTTATTGGCCGCCATCAGCATGCCGCTGATCGCCTCCGGCCAGGGCACCGTCGGCCACGTCGATGCCGTTTACCAGCGCGAAATCGAAAAGTTCCGTGCCGAAGAGATCAAGGACCTGAAGTCCAACTGGCTGGTGCTGGCCGGTTTGTTCTGGTTGAAGTCGGGCGCGAATGCATTCGGGACGGCTTCGTCGAACTCGATCGTGCTGCCCGCGGGAACGGCTCCCGCCAAAGCCGGCGTCTTCGAGCTTATGGGCGATGAGGTCACGTTGAAGATGGAGCCTGGCGTGGCAGCGGTCATCGACAACCAGCCGGTCCTGACTGCCAAGCTCCAGCCCGACACCTCGGGCAAGGCGACCGTGGTTGCCCTGGGCCGGCTGCGCATGCACGTCATCAAGCGCGGCGAGCGCACCGGTATCCGCCTCAAAGATCTCCAGAATCCGGCGCTGCGCAACTTCACCTCGCTGCACTTTTATCCGATCAACACGGCGTATCGCATTACTGCAACCTGGGTGCCCTCGGACGGCAAAAGAACGGTGGACGTGCCCAACGTGCTCGGCGACGTGACGAAGGAAACCGTTCCTGGCGAAGCGCGCTTCACCCTCAACGGACAAAAGCTAACACTGACGGCTCTCGGCGGCGATGCCGCCAAGGGGCTGTTCTTCGTCTTCAGCGATCCGACCAGCAAGACCGACACGTATCCCGCCGGCCGCTTCCTCGACGCCGACGCAGTTCAAGACGGCAAGGTGGTGCTCGACTTCAACAAGGCCTACAACCCGCCGTGCGCCGTTACGCCCTATGCCACGTGCCCGATCGCGCCCAAGGAAAACCGGCTGGCGGTGGCCATCCCCGCCGGCGAGAAGTTCGACCACAGCAAGCCGCACTGATAGCAGGATTGTCATCCCGAGCGCAGCGAGGGATCTTGGTTTATCTGAAACGGCCACTCGCGCCGTCCCCAGGCGCGCACAAAGAAGATGAGCAATCCCGCCACCAGGATCACCACCGCGTAACGCACTTCCTTCAGAAAGTTCTGCCGCGACACCAGCACGAAGAGAAATCCCGCTATGGCCGCCAGCGTCGGCAGCGGATACAGCCCCATGCGGAACGGCCGTGGCACATCGGGCCGCCTCGCACGCAGGATCAGGAGGCCGATCGCCTGCACCAGGAACTGGATCACGATGCGGATTACGACCAGTGCGGCGATTACGTCGGCCAGCCGCAGCAGGCAGAAGCACGCTGCCACCGCGCCCAGCGCCACCAGCGACACATGCGGAAAGCGGCCGACGGGATGCACGCGGCCAAGGGCGCGGAAATAATTGCCGTCGAGCGCCGCCGCATAGGGCACGCGCGAATAGCCCAAGAGCAGGGAGAACACGGAGGCAAACGCTGTCCAGATCACCAGCAGGGTGACGGCGTATCCCGCCCAGCTCCCGTACACGCGCTGCATCATCAATGACACGACGTAGTAGCGGGTCTCACTCTTGCCCGCCGCCGCCAGTTCCCGCCAGGGCACAGCGCCCAGGATGCTGACGTTCATCACCACGTAGAGCGCGCCCACGGCCAGGATCGAGTACACCAACGCGCGCGGGATGGTGCGTGCCGGCTCTTTGACCTCGTCGCCGAGAAAGCAGACGTTGTAGTACCCCCAGTAGTCGTAGGTGGCGATGAGCAGCGCCGATCCCAGGCCGGCGAAGAAGGCAGGGTCGAGGCGGAAAGCGCCGGCGGGGAAGTCGAAGGCGCGGGCCCGGTCGAAGTGCGCCAAGCCGGCGACGATCACCCACCCCACCGTCGCCAGCACGCCCACCCAGAGCAGCTTGGAGAGCCGTCCCACCACGCTGATGCGCCGGTAGAGCAGCAGGACGGCGACTGCGCAAGCGGCGATGGCCACGAATGTCGCCCGACTGACCAAAACGCGCGCCTCGAGCGGCCCCAGCCCGGGCACGGACCACGCCAGCGTCGTCGCCAGGTACGTCTTCTCCAACGACGGCAGCAGGTAACTCGCGTACTGCGCCAGTCCGAGGCAGCCCGAGGCGATGGAGAGGGGCGCGCTGAAGGAAAGCTGCCATACGAACAGAAACGACATCAGCCGTCCCAGGCGCGCCGGACCGTAGATCTCTTTCAAGTAACGATACGAGCCGCCCGAGCCCGGCATCGCCGCGCCCAACTCGGCCCACACCATGCCGTCGCACAGCGCCAGGGCCGCGCCCAGGATCCAGCCCAGCATGGCCTGCGGGCCTCCGGCCGCGCTGATGATGAGGGGAATGGTGATGAACGGCCCCACGCCGATCATGTCGATCATGTTCAGCGCGGTGGCTGAGCCCAGCCCTACGCCACGGACCAGCGCCCTGCCGCGGTCGCCCGTGCCAGCGGAGTGCGACGGCGATTTGCCTTGCGGTTGATACACTTTGGCGGTTTATTTCGCTGTGTTCCACATCACACGAGCGAACTTCCAGGAGCCGTCTGGCTGGCGTTTAAGGATGCGCAGCAATTTGCCTCGTAAGTTCACCGGCTTAGCCTCGGCAGATTCCTTGAAGGAGGTTTCAAAGTAGCCCCACTCGAAAGCCCAGCCATCTACGATCTGCACGTCCCTGATGTCGGGTTTGTAAGAAAGGGTTTTTGCTCCTGGGTAGTGTTGCTCTGCGCGCTTGTCGCCGGCGTATATTGCCGGCTTGCCGACCTCTGCTGGACCGCCAGGTTCCATGCGGACAGCATCGTCCGACCACAGCTTGGCGAAGTCATCGGCTTTGCCGGATAAGGTTGCTTCCACGTCCTGCTGATGTAAGCGTTCGATCGCCGCCATGTCGTCTTGCGCAGGCGGGTTTGTTGCTGCCAAAACGGCTGTCACTTTGCCTCCACCCGCCGCGATGATGATTGTGGCGGCAGTCATGATCTCCGCAAGATAAAACAGTGCCCTCATGTGTTCCCTCCAAGAACCTAATGCTCCGCCGCAGCGTCAGGGCTTCCCATGGCCGGCGCTCAGCAGGTTCACGTAAAGGCGGATGGCTCCGGGGACTCCATTGGGAAGCTGGCGGAAGAATGCGTAGCCGGTGTAGATGTAGGTGCCGCGGCCGTAGCGGGCGCGCAGCAAGCCGCCTTCGCGCGCGGGCTCGCCGGGATCGGCCGAGGAGAGCAATGGCCGGTAGTGGTTGTCCCACTTGTCCATGAAGTAGAGCCCACGCTCCTGCACCCATCCCTCGAAGTCTTTTTCGGTGATGGCATTGGGAAAGCGGAAGATGCGGTCGTAGGGCTCCAGCAGCGTGACCGGCGCTTGTTCCACGCTCACGCGGTCGTGGCTGAGCTCAGCCGGGTAGGGCGTGTAGTGGCCGACGTTGAACTGCTCGGGATTGGTATTGTACTGCACCAGGAGAGTACCGCCGCGGTCCACGTAATCGAGCAGGCGGCGGTTGTTCTGGCGGAGGTCGGCGCGGGTGTCGTAGGCGCGGATGCCTAGGACGATGGTGTCGAAACGTCCAAGGTAGCCGTGCGCCACCTGATCAGGCGAGATCATCTCCACGCTCAAGCCGAGCTCGCGCAGAAGGGTGGGGATCTCATCACCCGCGCCCATGATGTAGCCGATCTTCAGCCCCGGGGGCACTTTCACGTCCACCATGCTCAATTGCTCGACCGCCGGCTGGTAGTAATTGAAGGCGCCCAGGTCCTCTCCCGTCACCACGGTGAAGCCTTCGGAGTACTGCCGCCCGCCCGCCTCCAGCACCGCGCGCACCCGCAGTTTCCCCGGCCGATAGGCGGTGCCGGGCGGGGTCAGCTTGAGACTCACCTTATGCTGCTGGCCGCCGCGCTCGAAACGCACGGGCGCGGAGGCGGGAGCGACCGTCCAGCCCTGCGGCGCGCGCAGGTGCACGCTGGCCTCACCGGCGAGGTAGCCGCGGACCTCGACCGCCACCGTCGTCGGCGAGGTCGAATCGGCGGGCACCGCCTGGGTGCGCGGCGCGATCAGCAGGGAAAACGCCGGCACCACCGCCAGCGGCGGACTGTTCTCCGCCAGGGAGGCGCGCGCGATCGCCCGCACCGTGCCGCGGTGTCCGCCAAAGGCGAATACCGCATGCCCCTCGACCGGCGGCGGAGGGAAGGGAAGCGTGGCATAGCGGGGATCGTCGATCTCGTACACCGTGTCGGTTTCCGGATCGTTGCGGTGCCAGTAGGGACGGGTCAGTTCCGCATTCGGTGCGACCGTGAGATTGAAGGCCACGGTGGTGCTGTCGCCGGGTTTGAGCCGCGCCGGCCGGATCCATACCGGGGGCGCGTTCCAGCCTTGCGGTAGGTCAAGCGTGATCTCGCGCACTTGCACCGCCTCGTCGCCGGAATTGTGGAGGTCAGCCAGCAGGCGCACCGTCTGCCCCGGCACCAGCAGGCCGCTGGCCGGAGGCGTAGTGGAGATCCGCAGCTCCAGGTTCAAGGCCAGCTCGCCCGCTCGCTGGAACTGCTCCCGCTTGGTGCGCAGGTTCACCAGCAGCAAGGATTTCGCCGCCGGCGAAAGCTCCGAGTGCGCGATCTGGTTCATCAGTTCCGACACCTGCTCCGCGCCGGCGAGCAGGGGCCCGGCCAGGCGGGATGAAGGTCCGGGAATCAGGTGCGTGGCCTCATCCACCCGCTCCTTGATGGCGACCAGCGCCGGGCGCAGGAAGGCAACCTTGGTCTCCTCATCGCCGATGCGCGCGGCCAGCCCGGGCAGCGTAGTGTCGATGCCATCGAAGAAATCGTGTTCGCGCGCGCGCTCGCGCGGCATGGGCAGCACCGAATCCACCAGCTTGTAGTAGGAGACGTGCGGGCGCGCGGAAAGTTGCCATTCGCCCGCGCCCTGCGAGAGCTGGTGCCGCAGACCCTGCATGGCGTATTGCACGAAGCTCATGCCCAGCACCGGGGAGTAGGCGCCGCTGTCCAGCGCCAGCGTGTAATCGTCACTGCCGCCGCGGATGTAGAGCTTTTTCGCCTGCCACGGTTCGAGGCCTTCCTGGATTTGTTCGGGGAAGTGCGAGGGGTCAGCGGCGGCGCGGAAAGCTTCGCGGGTGAGGATACCGCTGGCCTGGTGATTGCCGTGGCCGTCGCGCTCCGTGCCCTGGAAGCGGGAGACGATCACCTCGGGCCGGAAGGCGCGAATCACGTGCACCATGTCGGCGAGCGCGACGTCGTGCCCGCGCCATTTGTCGAAGGTCTCGCTGGCGCTCTTGGAATAACCGAAGTCGGCGACGCGGGTGAAGCGTTGCTCCACCCCGTAATACTGGTCGGCGGCGAGCAATTCCAGGGTGCGCAGCACGCCCAGCTCGTCGAACAGGTTGCTGCCCATGCGGTTCTGTCCGCCTTCGCCGCGGGTCAGCGTCAACTGCAGGGCGGTGACGCCTTCCCCGCGCGCTTCCAGCACCAGCATGCCGCCGTCTTCGTCGTCGGGATGGGCGACGGTGTGCATCAGCCGCGCCGTGGTGTGCAGCTTGATGAGCAGTTGCTCCAGTTCGCTGGTGCCGCGCGCGAAAGCCGGAGCGGCGGCCAGGCGCGGGGCAGCGCCCGGCCAGGCCAGCAGCAGGACGAGCAGCAGCGTCCCTGCGGCGAATCCCCTGGAGTGCTTGACCATCGGCGGATGTGCGGAACTCTGTCGCAAACGGCTGCCACTGTTTTAGTGGATGGCAGCGGCGGTTGCAAGTTGAGGCGATTGCGCGGTCCATTCACAGCTTCGCATGGCTCAGCTGCTCAGGGCAGGCTAAAACCTGAGCCGCGCGCCGAAATTCCCGAGCGCTACCGGGGTCCCCAGCGCACCCGGCTTTGGTTCGCTGGGGCGATGAAGCGAGGGATCACCGAGGCCCAACTCCGGCCCCAACAGAAAAGACTTGACACGCGGGTGTAGAATTGGTCCGTTAACTGAACCAAAGGTCTGATGACTGGACCAATCTGGACTGCAAGCGTGGGCTCTACCGCCAAACCGGAATTCGAGGCCATCCGCCGCAACAAGGTCTATGAAGAGGTGGCGCGCCAGCTCGAGCAGTTCATTGCCGAGCGCATGAAGCCCGGCGACATGCTGCCCCCGGAGCGCGAGCTGGCGGAGAGCTTCGGTGTCAGCCGCAGCTCCATCCGCGACGCCATCCGCCGGCTGGAGCTGGTAGGCATGGTGGAACCCCGGCAGGGCTCGGGCACGGTGGTGCGCGAGCTTTCGACGGACACCCTCATCAATCCCCTGACCACGGTGCTGGTGCAGAAGCGCAAGCTGGTAGTGGAGCTGCTGGACGTGCGCAAGATGCTGGAGCCGCCGCTGGCGTCGCGTGCGGCGACGCATGCGTCTGCGGGCGATATTGCCGAAATGGAGGACATCCTGCGCCGTCAGGACGAGAAGCTGCGCCGGGGCGAGGCTGCCATCGAGGAGGACAACGAGTTCCACTACACCATCGCCATGGCGTCCGACAACAGCGTGGTGCTGAAAGTTCTGGACGTGCTGATGGACCTGCTGCGCGAGACTCGCGAACGCTCCCTGCAGGTGGAAGGACGTCCGCAGAAATCCCTCGCCGGCCACCGGCGGATCTTGGCCGCCATCAAGCGGCATGATGCCGTCGCGGCGGAACTGGCCATGCGCCGGCACATCGAAGAGGTATCGGAGATCGTACTCAACAAGTTTTGAATTGACGACGGAGGTTTTGCATGGGCCGGCTATTCGCGGTCGAAATCATCTATCGAGGGATTTTCCAGAAAACCCTGGCCAAGAACATCAGCCGGGGCATCGTGCTGGCGGCGCACCAGGCCGGCAAGCCCGGCATCTCCTTCGGGCGCTACAGCGACAGCCCGGAGCGCAACGGCATCCCCGCCAAGAGCTTCGCCATCGTGGGCACCGACCAGGAGACCCTGGAGCGGGGCATGGCGAAGTACGAACCCAAGGAGGTGGACATCACCATCACCGTCGACGACACCCTGTGCAAGGGCGTGGAGTCGTGGGCGTGGTATGGCCTGCAGCCTGTCAACAAGCTGCTCAAGCAGGGTGGAACGCTGATCGTCACCTCCAGGGAGACGCCGGAAGCGCTCATCTCGATGGCCCACCGCAAGGAGTACCCCTACCAGTTGTGCATCGTGAAGGGCACGGTCAGCTTTTCCGGGCTGTGGGTGTACAAGGACGACCACAGCGACGTGCGCATCCTGGGCACCATCGCCCGCATCCTGCCCGAGCTGTTCACGCTGGATTCGCTGAAGAAGGTGATCCAGGACGAGTGGCACGATGCGGTGAAGGTGAGCTCGGCCGAGCGGGCCTATGAGCGCTTCACCAGCACCACCGTCCGCCCCAACCAGGGCAATCCCGAAACGCCCTACAAGTTCGATCTGCCCAAGTGGCACGAAATGGGCGAAGGCGTTGCCATCCCCAGCATCCCCACCGGCAAGCAGATCGAAGATCCCGGCACCCACGCCATGGGCGGCTACCGGCCCGACCGCAATCCCACCTTCAAGAAGTTCAGCACGCGGACCATGCGCCCGGTGGTGGACTTCGACACTTGCATCAAGTGCACGTTGTGCTGGCTGCAGTGCCCGGACACTTGTTTCGACGTCACTCCCGACGGGCTCTACGACGCCAACATGCAGGCCTGCTGCGGCTGCGGCGTTTGCGAGGCCGTCTGCCCGGTGCCCAACTGCGTCACCATGATCAACGAGACGGAGTTCAGGGACAACTCCAGCCAGTGGGAGGCGTGGAAGAAGGACAAGTCCGGGTACAAGACCTGGTTGCAGCAAAAGATCGAATCGCGGCCGGAACGCTCGCATGGGTTCCGTTACCGCGGACAATACAAAGAGCAAATCCCGGAGATGCTGGAAATCGCGCGCGAAGGTTAGCCAGCCAGGAGGAAAGAGTTCATGGCACAGATGGTAGAGACGCTGGAACAGCAGCACAAGACGGACGAGACCGCCCTGATCACGGGCAGCGAGGCCATCGCCGTGGCCTGCAAGCTGGCGGACGTGGACGTGATCACGGCCTATCCCATCCGTCCCTACGACACCGTCATGCAGTACGTCTCCAAGCTGGTGTCGCACGGCGAGCTGGATTGCGAATACATCGTGGCCGAAGGCGAACACTCGCAGTTCGAGATTGTCAAGCATGCTTCTGCGGTAGGCGCGCGCGTATTCTGCGGCTCCAGCGGCGTCGGTTGGATGTACGCCATGGAAGCGCTGACGGTCACGCCCGCGCTGCGCATCCCCATGGTGGCCATGGTGGGTAACCGCGCGCTCGACGATCCCGGCGCCTTCGGCGTGGAGCACAACGACGCGCTCACCGTTCGCGACCTGGGCTGGATGCTGGTCTGGGTGGACACCGCCCAGGAGGCCCTCGACACCGCGCTCATCGCCTATCGGGTGGCCGAGGACCGCAGGATCTTCCTGCCCTGCGCCATCAGTTGCGACGGCGCCTTCCTCACCCACTCGCAGGCGCTGGTCAAGATTCCCGCGCAGGAGAAGGTCAACGAGTTCCTGCCGCGCTATAACCGCGGCGACCTGCTGCTGCATCCCGATAACCCCATCACCGTCGCCCCTCAGGTCAACGAGGACTGGGTGATGGAGATCCGCCGGCAGAACTACGCAGCCATGGAGCGCACCACCGCGGTGATCAAGGAAGCCTACGCCGACTTCGAGCGCATCTTCGGCCGCTCCTACGGCAACCCGTTTTTCGAGGAATACATGACCGAGGACGCCGACATCGTGCTCATGGGCATGGGCACGCTCTCCATCCCCATGAAGGTGGCGATCCGGCAGATGCGCAAGGAAGGGAAGAAAATCGGGTTCGTGCGCCTGCGCTGGTTCCGTCCCTTCCCGGCGGAAGCGCTGGCCAAGTCGCTGGGCCGCTTCAAGGCAGTGGGCGTGGTGGACCGCGATTATTCCTTCGGTTCGCCCTACATGAGCGGCGTGGTCACCCACGAAGTCCGCACCGCGCTCTACTCCGCGCCCGGTCCCAAACCGCCAGTGCTGTGCTTCATCTGCGGCCTGGGCGGCCGCGAGGTGACCCTGCCCGACATCACCCGCATGACCGAATCCGTGTACCAGGCGGCGGAAGGCAAGGCGCAACCTTTGACGCAGTGGATCGGATTGCGCGAATAGACGATTTTGCTGGCGTGTTCCCCCCGCCAGAAAGGATGAAGAAGCGATGGCTACTTACGTGAACATCGAGCCAACCCAGAACCTCGAGCCTTTCAAGGGAGTTAAGAAGCTACCCCTCGAAGAATACTTTACCTCAGGGCACCGCACGTGCCAGGGCTGCGAGTCGGCGCTGGTGATGAAGATGATGGTGAAAGCCGCCGGCCCCCGCACCATCGTGCTGGGCAGCACCGGCTGCATGTACGTGGCGAACACCACCTACTACAGCACCTCGTGGGTAGTGCCGTGGATGCACACCCAGCTCGGCAGCAGCGGTTCGGCGGCGTTGGGCACGGCCGCCGGCCTAAAGGCGCTCATGCGCAAGGGCAAGATCAAGAACGAGCCCATCAACGTGATCGCCTTCTGCGGCGACGGCGGCGGGGCGGACATGGGCCTGGGGGCCATCTCCGCCACCCTCACCCATCCCGACTACAACTGCCTGATCCTGATGTACGACAACGAGTCCTATGCCAACACCGACATCCAGCTCTCGGGAAGCACCCCCTGGGGCGCCAACACCACCTTCAGCACGCCCGGCCCGGCGAAGCGCATCATGCATCACCGCTGGAAGAAGAACATGGCGGGGATGATGGCCGCGGGGCACCCGACCTGCCGCTACGTAGCGACCATCTGCATGTCCTATGGTCTGCACGGCATGAACTCCATCCGCAAGGCGCTGACCATCGGCGGGCCGACCTTCATCCACTCGCTCGATCCCTGCCCCAAGGGCTGGGACTACGACCCCATTCAGTCGCACGAGCTGGGCGAGCTGGCGGTGAACACCGGCGTGTGGCCGCTGTATGAGGTGGAAGACGGCGTCCTGCGGCTGACCGGCCGCACGCAGCAGATCGCCGACAAGCGCATCCCGCGGCAGCCGGTGCGCGATTACCTGCTCCGGCAGGGACGCTTCGCCCACTTCACCGACGACGACATTGATTACTTCCAGAGCAAAGTGGACGAGATGTGGCACAAGTGGTTGATCCCCGGGGCCATCCCCTTCCACAAGGAGATTGAAGCTGACAATCCGCCCGCGTAAGAGGCGTGGGCGGTTTTCATAATTCGGGTTGGGGTTTAGCGCGCCGACCGGCTGGGACGTTAGAGAAGTAACGGCATTTTGATAATGATCCGTTAGTCCGTGGAGCCACCCGGGAGGTGTGCTTATGGCTGATTACGCGACGCCCGCAGGCGCCATTCACCCATCGCGTATACCCAATCGCTGGGTCCAGTTGATTGCCGGCATTATCGCGATGATGGCCATCGCGAACCTGCAATACGCCTGGACCCTGTTCACCAAACCCCTGCAAGCCCACCTGCACGTTTCGCTCACCGTCATCCAAGGGGTATTCGCAGCGTTCATCCTGGTGGAAACCTGGCTGGTCCCATTTGAAGGAGCGCTGATCGACCGCATAGGTCCGCGCCTCATGCTGGGCATGGGCGGGATCCTGGTCGGATTGGGCTGGCTGGGTTCGGGCTATGCCGAGTCGCTGCGCAGCCTGTACTTCTGGTACATGCTCGGCGGCCTGGGCGCCGGGTTCATCTATGGCGGCACCGTCGGCAACGCCCTGAAGTGGTTCCCTGACCACCGCGGCCTGTGCGTGGGGCTCACGGCGGGAGCTTACGGCATCGGCACGGCGGTGAGCGTCGCGCCTATCGCCAACATGATCAAGACTTCCGGCTACCAGCACACCTTCATCGTCTTCGGTATCATCCAAGGCGCTGTTGTGGTGGTCGCCGCGCTTTTCCTGGCCAAGCCTCCGGTGGGTTGGATGCCGCCGAACTGGAAGGAAAAGGAAGCGCAGGTCAAAGCCCGCGTGCACAGCTCCAAAGTGGACATGACACCGATGCAGATGGTGAAGAACAGCTCGTTCTGGATCGTCTACTTCATGATGACTCTGGTGGCCTTCGGCGGCCTGGTGGTCACCGCCCAGCTCAATCCCATGGCGGTTTCCTACAAGGTGGACAAGATCATCATCTTCGGCGGCATGACCGCATTGGTGCTGGCCATCGAGGTGGACCGCATCCTCAACGGGCTGACGCGGCCCTTCTGGGGATGGGTCTCCGACCACATCGGCCGCGAGAACACCATGTTCATCGCTTTCACCGCGGAAGCGTTGGCGGTATTCGCGCTGCTGCAACTGATCCACCGTCCCCTCTGGTTCATCGTCCTGTCAGGGCTATGCTTCTTCGCCTGGGGCGAGATCTTCTCGCTGTTCCCCTCGATTACCGGGGACCTGTTCGGCAAGAAGTGGGCGACCACCAACTACGGCATTGTGTACACCGCTAAGGGAACGGCATCGTTGTTCGCCGGTCCCGGTGCCGCTTGGTTGTTCTCCAAGACCGGAGCCTGGACGAAGGTCTTCTGGATCATGATCGCCTGTGACCTGACCGCGGCTTTTTTGGCTCTGCTGTGGCTCAAGCCAGTGGCTAAGCGTACAATTGCTCGCGCGGAAGCCGCGTTAGCTGAGCCCGTCACGGCGCGTGGCGCAGTCGCGGGAGTTGCCTGATCGCGGCGCTGTTGGTTTCCTCAAGGCCCTGCGCGTAAACAGTTTGGGATCGCAATGCCGTGGATGCGCGGCATAGCGTTCTTGTCTTTTTATCCATTCCACAACAGGGAGGCAATGATGAAACCGAAGGCCACATTCGTTTCCACACTGGCTTTGCTTGTTCTCGCAACCGCACTCGCATGCGCCCAGCAGGCCCCGGCCAAGAAGAAGGCGGCTGCGGCCCCCGCCGGCAAGCACTACACCCTGCCCGCCACCAAGGAGAACGTGCAGTGGGGCTGGCTCGACGTGAACGAGAAGCCCAAGCTCACCGTCAATTCCGGCGACACCGTCTCCATCGAGACCTGGTACCACGCCCTCGACCAGCTCAAGCCCAAGCCCACGGATCACACCATCGAAGGCCCGCCCATGGACAAGATCGCCGGCTGGCGCAAGGAGAATGATGGCGGCGGTCCACATTCCGTCACCGGTCCCATCTACGTGAACGGCGCCGAACCCGGGGACACCCTGGAGATCCGCATCCTGAAAATCGTTCCCAAGGAATACGGCCAAAATTTCAACCTGCCCGGCAAGCAGTTTCCCACCGGCCTGTTGCCGAAGGAATTCCCCGAAGGCTTCGTCCGCTACTACAAGTTCGATCTGGCGAAGATGACGACGGAGTTCAAACCCGGCATCGTACTCGACCTCAAACCATTTCCCGGCATCGTCGCCGTGGGCGTGGATCCCAACGAACCCAAGGAGAAAGCCGGCCCGCCCATCAAGGACGACAAAGGCCGCACCAGCACGCTGCGTCCGTGGAAGAACGGTTCCAACATGGACCTGAACGAGCTGCAGGCCGGCTCCACGCTCTATGTGCCCGTCTTCAACAAAGGCGGTCTCATCTGGATCGGCGACGCGCACTGCCGCCAGGGCAACGGCGAGGTCAACCTGGAGGCGATCGAGTGCGCCTATAAAGAGATCGAGATCCAGCCCATCGTGCGCAAGGACCTGAAGATCGAGTGGCCGCAGGCGGAGACCAAGGATTACTGGATCTTCACCGGCTTCGACGAGGACCTCGCCGAAGCCATGAAGATCGCCGTCCGCAACACCATCGACTGGCTCTCCACCCAGAAGATGGTGCCCATGGACCGCTACGAGGCTTACGCGCTGGCTTCCATTACCGCCGATTGCCGGGTCACGCAGATGGTGGACATTCGCAAAGGCGTCCACTGCATGGTGCCCAAGTCCATCTTCGTGAAGCACGCAAAGATGGCCGCCAGCAAGCCGTAAGCGATAACAAAATATGTAGAGACGCAGCATGCTGCGTCTCTACATGTCCTCCCCACTCCCTACTCCCTCTCCCTACTCCCTCTCCCTACTCCCTTTTCTGTTATATTTCGGAGGCTCCGGGGGGTCACTCGCCATGCCTCGCATCGTCCGCTGCGGCCTTATCCAGGCGCGCAATGTTCTCGGTCCCGACCGCTCCCTGGCCGAGATCAAAGAAGCCATGATCCAGAAGCACGTTGGCCTGATCGAGCAGGCGGCCGGCCAGGGAACCCAGGTGCTCTGCCTGCAGGAACTCTTCTACGGTCCTTATTTCTGCGCCGAGCAGGACCCGCGCTGGTACGAGATGGCCGAGCTGGTGCCAGAGGGTCCCAGCGTGCGCCGAATGCAGGAACTCGCGGCCAAGCACCAGATGGTGATGGTCGTGCCGGTGTACGAGGAGACCATGCCCGGCTTCTACTTCAACACCGCCGCGGTGATCGACGCCGACGGCCGCTATCTCGGCAAGTACCGCAAGCACCACATCCCGCATTGCCATCCCGGCTTCTGGGAAAAGTTCTATTTCACGCCCGGCGACCTCGGATACCCGGTGTTCGAGACCAAGTACGCCAAGGTCGGTGTGTACATCTGCTACGACCGCCACTTTCCCGAGGGCGCGCGCGCTCTCGGCCTGAATGGTGCCGAGATCGTCTTCAATCCCTCGGCCACCGTGGCCGGACTCTCTGAATATCTGTGGGAGCTGGAGCAGCCGGCGCATGCGGTCGCCAACCAGTACTTCATCGGCGCCATCAACCGCGTGGGCGAGGAGAAGCCGTGGAGCATCGGCGAGTTCTACGGCAAGAGCTACTTCTGCAATCCCCGCGGCAAGATCGTCGCCCAGGCCAGCCGCGACCGGGACGAGGCGCTGGTGGCCGAGCTCGACCTCGACCTGATCGCGGAAGTGCGCAAGGTGTGGCAGTTCTTTCGCGATCGCCGCCCAGAGACCTACGGTATCCTCAGCGCCCAGAGCGCGCAGAGCGGCCGCGCCGCAGCCGCAGATTAAGGTTAACCATGACCAAAGAAGAGATCATCCGCAAATATAAGCAGTACCTGTTCCCCTCCGTCAGCACGTACTACTCCGAGCCGCTGGTCACCGACCATGCCAGCATGCAGTACTTGTGGGACCTTGAGGGCAAGAAGTATCTCGATTTCTTCGGCGGCATCGTGACCATCTCGGCGGGTCACGCCAACCCGCGCATCACCTCGAAAATCAAGGCGCAGATCGACAAGCTGCAGCATGCCTCCACGCTGTTCCCCAACGAGGCCATTGTGGCGCTGGCGGAGAAGATTGCCCGCCTCACCCCCGGCGAGATCAGCCAGAGCTACTTTACGAACAGCGGCACCGAGGCCAACGAGATGGCCATCCAGCTCGCGCGCGTGCACACCGGCAATTTCGAGGTGGTGGCGCTGCGTCACGGATACAGTGGCGGC
>JAHFUA010000113.1 GCA_023265315.1 Acidobacteriota bacterium
GACTCCGGCGCCGTGGGCGAGTTCGACGTCTATATCCTGCTCAAGCAGTACTCGGGCCCAGAGCTGGCGGAGAAGCTCTCTCAGGCCTGGCGTGGCGGCGTTTATTACTTGGGCCGGAAGAAGGACGCCAAGCTCCCCAGGCCCGATGCGCCGATTCCCATGAGCGATCTCGGGCTGCTCTACGTTTCCAATTGGGCCACGCCGGAGGACGCCGGCTATTTCGCCAAGGCGTACAGCTTGTGGCTTCCCAAGAAATACAAGTCAGTCGCGCCGGTGGCGGAACAGAAGGGCCGTGCCTGGACCACTGAGCAGGGCTCGGTTTCGATCGAGACAGCCGGGAACCGCGTGCTGGTGATGGAAGGCTTCGATGCCGCCACCGCTGCTGCCGTGCGCGCCAAGGTGCTGAGCGCATCGCCGCCGGCTGCGGGATGGATGCCGCTGCCGGCGCACGATTTGGCCACGCCGGTGTGGGCGACCCTGGGTGTTCTTTACTAGGCGGTTTCGGGAGCTGGTGGGTATTCTTAGATGTTTCCGGAACTGATGTCGTGTGAAGGGGCACGCCTTCAGGCGTGCCGTACAGCGCCGATAAAGACTCGGCTTTAGCCGCTGAGGGACTCTCCCTCAGGGCCTAAAGGCCGGTTAACGTGTGGACGTTAGCGGCACGGCTAGAAGCCGTGCCCTTTCACCTAAAACCAGATGCTGTGGAAGCTCGAACGCGTTCCTGAACCCGAGGTGATGGACGAATCGTCGGAGGTCGAGGCCTACGCCTCGGCTGCTGCCCAGGCCTATCTGGAAAGGATCGACCGCACCTTCGTCACCCACGTCGCGCGCCTGTTCCCCGCCGGAGACCCGCGCCTGGTGCGCGGCTTGGCCCTCGACGTCGGCTGCGGGCCGGGGCAGATCCCCATCATGATGGCTGCGCGCTGGCCCGGGCTGCGTATCACCGGCCTCGACGCGGCGCCCGCCATGATCGAGCAGGCACGCAAGGATGCCGCCCGCGCCCGCGTCGCCATCAGCTTCCAAGTCCTGCGCCTCGGCCCGCACGGCGAAGCTCGCCTGCCCTTCGACGACGCTTCGTTCGACCTCGTGACCTCCAATTCCGTGCTGCATCACGTGGCCGACCCCGTGGCGTTCTTCGACGAGATCGCGCGCGTCGCCAAGCGAGAAGGCGGGGTGCTGATCCGCGACGTCCGCCGCCCGTCCGCGCTTGCGTATCCGCTCCACGTGCGCTGGTTTGGTCGCAAATATTCCGGCGAGATGCGGCGGCTGTATGAAGCTTCGGTCCACGCGGCCTACACCGCGGGCGAGCTTCGCGATCTGTTGACCGAATCCCGCCTCAACGACGGCCGTTCGCGCGTGTTTCGCTTCCGGCTGACACACCTGGGAATTGAGCGGGCGGCAGCGTGAGGGCAACCTTCGATCGTTGGTTTAACTGGTTTGTATCAGGGCACGGCTTTCAGCCGTGCCGGTTGGGACGTTTAGCGTTGTCATTCCGAGCCCGCCCGAGCGAGCCTTGCGAGTGAAGGCGAGGCGAGGAATCTTGGTTTTGAAAGAATGAAGAACGTAGTTTCAAAAGGCAACCCCAGGATCCCTCGACTCGCGCTCGGGATGACATTCTTGCAGGGACCGCGCGGCGGCAAGGCTGAAGCCGTGCCCTGATACGAACCTTCGCTCACAAAGGCTCATTCCAGAGAGTGGTGAAAAGAGCAGTTTTGTATAATCGCCAGTTCCGCCTCATCCAAGGAGCGCAATTGGCGCAAGCAGAGATCGGCATTATCGGGGGCAGCGGCCTGTATTCCATGCCCGGGCTTACCGACACCCGGGTCTTTCCGGTTGATACTCCCTTCGGCCAGCCTTCCGAGGCTTACGTTCTGGGCACGCTGGAGGGCCGCCGCGTAGCCTTCCTGGCGCGCCACGGACGCGGCCACCACATCCTGCCCAGCGAGCTGAACTTCCGCGCCAACATTTACGGCTTCAGGCAGCTCGGCGTCGAGCGCATCATGTCGATCTCCGCCGTGGGATCGCTCAAGGAAGAGCACCGGCCGCTCGACTTCGTCATCCCCGACCAGTTCTTCGACCGCACCAGCAAGCGCGTCTCGACCTTTTTCGGTGACGGCATTGTCGCCCACATCTCGTTAGCCGACCCTGTTTGCCCGGAAGTTTCCGGCGTGCTCGAGGCTGCCTGCCGTCAGGCAGGCGTGAACGTCAAGCGCGGCGGGACCTACGTCTGCATGGAGGGGCCGCAGTTCTCCACCAAGGCGGAATCCCACGTGTA
The DNA here is from genome assembly GCA_023265315.1 of Acidobacteriota bacterium. Taxonomy (GTDB): domain Bacteria; phylum Acidobacteriota; class Terriglobia; order Terriglobales; family Acidobacteriaceae; genus JAHFUA01. Next base: position 2,276 of record JAHFUA010000113.1, read on the forward strand.
CCGCAGTTGGGGTATGGACATCATCGGCATGACCAACCTGCAGGAGGCCAAGCTGGCGCGCGAAGCCGAGATCTGCTACGCCACCGTGGCCATGGTCACTGACTACGACTGCTGGCATCCGGCGCACGAGTCCGTCACCGTCGAGCAGGTGGTCGCCAATCTGCAGAAGAACGCGGAGAACGCCGGCAAGGTCGTGCGCCACGCCGTTGCAGGCATACCCAGGGCACGCGGCTGCAAGTGCGGCCAGGCGCTGGCCACCGCCATCCTCACCGAGCGCGACAAGATCCCGCCCCACACCCGCGCGAAGCTCAGCCTGCTGCTCGACAAATATCTGGGCAAGCAGGGGGGAGCATAACGATGGCGCTGCTGGTCGTGGGTTCCCTGGCGTTCGACAGCATCAAGACCCCACGCGGGCAGGTGGACCGCATCCTCGGCGGCTCAGCCACGTACTTTTCGCTGGCCGCCAGCTACTTCACCGAGGTGCGAGTGGTGGCGGTGGTGGGCGACGATTTCACCGCCGAGCACGAGGCGGTGCTGAAGCGCCGCGGCGTGGCCACCGACGGCATCGAGCACGCCCGCGGCAAGACCTTCTTCTGGTCGGGAGAGTACGGGGAGAACGTCAACGAGGCGAAGACCCACGCCACGGAGCTCAACGTCTTCCAGGATTTCCACCCGCAGATCCCGAAGAAATATCTCGACACCGAGTTCCTCTTCCTTGCCAACATTGATCCTGTGCTGCAGGCCGGCGTCCGGAGGCAGATGAGCCACACGCGCCTGGTGGGCGGCGATACCATGAATTACTGGATCAAGGGCAAGCCGCACGAACTGGCGGAGACGCTGAAGCTGATCGACGTGCTGCTGATCAACGACACCGAGACCAAGATGCTGGCCGGCGATTCCAGCCTGCCGCGCGCCGCCAACAAGGTGCTGGCCCACGGGCCGCGCGGCCTGGTGGTCAAGCACGGCGAATACGGCGCTACCATCTTCTTCGGCGAGGGCACGTTTGGCATCGGGACGCACCCCTTTCGCGCTCCCGCTCTGCCCATCGAGGAGGTGCGCGATCCCACCGGCGCCGGCGATTCCTTTGCCGGAGGCTTCATGGGGTACATCGCCTCGCAGGGCGAGCTGAACCGCGAGGTGCTCAAGCGCGCCATGTTCTACGGCGGGGTGATGGGATCGTTCGCCGTGGAATGCTTCGGACCCGAGCGCCTGACCAATCTGACGCGGGACGAGATCGAAGCCCGCTTCCAGATCTTCCGCGAACTCACCCATCTCGATCACGATGCGTAAGGGAGTATGAAGTAGGGAGTAGGGAGTAGGAGTACCGCAGCGGATGGCTTCCCGCAGTCGCAGCCTGACAACCGACGTAGCCCCGTCCGCTCGCAACTACGATCCCGTGCACGTAGGCGCGCTGGCCGCGGCGGTCTCCCTCGCCTTCTTCCGCAATTTCTATACCCAGGGCGCGATCCTGCTCTACGGCGACGCGGTAGCGCACATACACATCGCGCGCCGCGTCTTCGATTCCATCACCCCCGGCCCGCTGCGGCTGGGGACGGTGTGGCTGCCGCTGCCGCACATCCTGATGATTCCGTTCGTGGTTTCGGACTGGATGTGGCGCACCGGCGTGGGCGGCTCCATCGTCTCGATGATGGCTTACGTCGCGGGGACGGTGGGTGTGTTCCGCTTGGTGCGCGCCCGCACCTCGCGCGCAGCCGGATGGCTCGCAGCCGCGATTTACGCTCTCAATCCCAACCTCATCTACCTTCAGGCCACGGCCATGACGGAGTCGCTCTACCTGGCGCTGTTCGTCTGGGCTGTGATTTTTCTGGACGAGACGGTGAAGCCGGCCGAGTCCGAGCAGATCCCCCAACGCGCCCGCTCGCTGGAGCGCGCCGCCATGCTGCTGGCAGCCGCCATGCTGACGCGCTACGACGGTTGGTGGCTGGCAGGCTGCACGCTAGCCGCGGCCTTCGTCTTCATAGTCTTCATGCTGCTGAAGCGCCCGAGCGTCGCGCGCGAATTCTTCTCCGGACTCCACTACCGCCCGATGCGCCGGGGGCTGCGCAATGCGGTGCTGCTGCTGGCGGCCATCCCGGCCTTGTGGCTCGCCTACAACCGTCGCGAGTACGGCAACTTGCTGGAGTTCGTCACCGGTCCATACTCCGCCCGCGCCATCGAACAAAGCACGGTCCCCGCATCCTGGCGACATCCCGGTGAGCACAGCGCGCGCGTTGCTGCCCGCTACTTTCTCAAGTCGGTGGAGCTGAACCTGGGTAACGGCCGCTGGCAGTGGCCGCTGTTCGCGGCGGCGCTGGCGGGGCTGCTGATCTCGTTCGCCGGCGCACGCCGTTTCGCCATGTGGTGGCTGTTCTGGCTGCCGCTGCCGTTCTACACGCTCTCCATCGCCTATGGCAGCGTGCCTCTCTACCTCCCGGTCTGGTGGCCGTTCTCCTATTACAACGTGCGCTATGGCCTGGAGTTGCTGCCCGCCGTCGCCACCTTCGCGGCTGTGACCTTCGAGAGCCTGCGGCGGGCCAGCCGCCGATCTGTGTGGCAGGCGGCGGTTACGGCGGTTGCCATCGCCGTGCTCGCGGGCAGCTACATCTCGGTGTGGCGAGCCACGCCGATCTCGATTCAGGAAGCGGTCGCCAACTCGCGCACCCGCATCCCGTACGAGCGCGCGCTGGCGGACGCGCTCGGCCGTCTTCCGCGCTCCGCGCGCCTGCTGATGTACACCGGCGCGCATCCCGGTGTGCTGCAAATGGCGGACATCCACCTGCGGCGCGTTGTCAATGAGAGCAACCACCCACAGTGGGAACAGGCACTGCATGACCCTGCGGCGCAGGTGGATTATGTGGTCGCCAGCGACGGCGATCCAGTGGCCCAGTCCGCCGCCGGCCATCGCGACACCCTGGTGCCGCTGGCTATCGTGGAAAGCTCCGGCCAGCCGCGCACCACGATATACAAGACGCAACCCGCTACCCGCCCCTGAGCCGGCGGGTTACAATCCAGCCAAAATGACGGTGGTTCCCTTCGTCAAGGCCGCGGCCTGCGGCAACGATTTCTTGCTGATCGACGGCATGCACGCCCCCGGCGATCTCGCCGGATTCACCCGCCGCATCTGCGACCGCCATAGCGGCATCGGCGCCGACGGCGTGGAGTGGCTCTTTCCCGCAGCCGATGCCGACGTGCGCGCCCGCCTGCTCAATGCCGACGGTTCCGAGGCCGAGATCTCCGGCAACGGCACGCGCTGTGTCGCCGCCTGGTGGGCCGCCGAGTATGGCAAAGACAAGAAAGACAAGATCGTGGTCCGCACCGGCGCCGGCCTGAAGACCTGCACCCTGCTCAGCCGCCGCGGCAACGAGTTCGAGTTCGAGACCGATATGGGCGAGCCGCAAGTCGGCGACGAGTTCTCCATCCAGCTTGCGTTTCGGGAAGTTCGGGGCGTGCCGGTCTCCGTCGGTAATCCTCACTTCGTGGTTTTTGTCGAAGACTTTGCCCCTGGCTGGCAGGCAGAGGCGGCCGAGATCGGGAAACATCACGACTTCAAGTATGGGATGAACGTTGAACTTGTTTGCCTTCGTACCAAAGGCGAAATCGACGTCAGGTTCTTCGAGCGCGGGGTGGGCGAGACGAGCTCTTCGGGCACCGGTTCCTGCGCCGCCGCCGTGGCCGCGATCTCCAGCCGGAAGGCAGCGTCGCCGGTGGTGGTGCACGCCCCGGGAGGCGCGCAGACGGTGCGCTGGAATGGAACTGTCTTCCTTCGCGGCCCGGTTCAACTCATCGGTCGCGGCGAGTTTTTCGTTTAAGATGGCCAGAGCGCACAGGTGCTCGATTTGAGAGCGTCCGGCTTTTGGCCCGGGTCGAGCAGGACCTCCAAGCCTGCAAGTGTAGTTTCTTTCGGAGGGGCGCGGCTTTAGCCGCGCCGTAAGAATAGAAGAAAATACCGGCTTTAGCCGCTGAGGGAACAGCGTGAGACCGCAACACGTTCACAACTTCGGCACATACTTCGTAACTACCCAGACTTGGGGCCGAAGGAGTCTCTTCGAGGCCGTTGAACTCGACCCCATTCCTCAGCGGCTAAAGCCGATGGCGTGGACGGGGGAATGGCATGGCTAAAGCCATGCCCCTCCGAAGGCAGCGGCTTACCCCGCCGGCCCTGCAGCCGGGCGATACCGTCGGCATCATCGCGCCCGCCAGCGGTTTCAACCGGGAGCGCTTTCTCGCCGGCTGCGAGCGGTTGCGGCAAATGGGCTATCGGCCCTTTTATCTCGACTCCATCTTCGATCGCGACCTGTACTTCGCGGGCTCGGTCCAGCGCCGCGCTCGCGAGCTGGAAGAGATGTTCGAGCGCGATGAGGTGAGGGCCATCCTGTGCTCCCGCGGCGGCTACGGCTGCAACTACCTGCTGGATGAAGTGGACGTCGCCAAGATCGTAGCCCATCCCAAGATCTTCGTCGGCGCGAGCGACGTCACCACGCTGCTCACCTGGTTTCTCGATGCTGCCGGCCTGATCACCTTCCACGGGCCCATGGTGGAAAAAGCTTTTGCCTCGCCGGACGGCGTGGACCTGGCCTCCTGGTCGGCGGCCACCGCCTCTGCCGAACCTTGGCAGATCGTCGGCGATATGGAGCCGCTGGTCCGCGGCGCGGCCGAGGGCGTGCTATATGGTGGCTGCCTCTCGCTGCTGGTGGAATCGCTGGGCACGCCCTACGGGATCCGGACCGACGGGACGATCCTGTTCCTCGAAGACGTCAACGCCAAGCCGTACCAGGTGGACCGCATGCTCATGCACCTGAAGCTGGCGGGAAAGCTTGAGGGGGTGCGCGGCCTCATCTTCGGCGAGATGCTGGACTGCCGCCAGTCCGCCGACCAGCCCTATACGTTGCAGGAGGTCATCACGCGCGTGGTGGGTGAGCTTGGCATTCCAGCGGCGTTCGGGCTGCGCTCGGGACATGTCGCGCACGCGAACATCACGCTGCCGCTCGGGGTTCGCGCGAAGCTGAGAGTGGAGGAAACCGTGCGCCTCGAGATCCTGGAGGCAGGGGTCTGCGCGCGCACCCCATCGGCCGGCTACGACTCACGGCTCGCGACTCACGACTAACACCATGCCAGAGCAACAGCACGTCCATCTGATCGGCGTTTGCGGAACCGCCATGGCTTCTCTGGCGGGGATGCTGAAACAGCGCGGGTTTCGCGTGACCGGCTCCGACGCTGCCGCCTATCCTCCCATGTCCGATTTCCTGGCCTCGCTGAACATCCCGGTGGCCGAACCTTATGCCGAGGCCAACCTGAAGCCGCGTCCCGACCTGGTGGTGGTGGGCAACGCCATCTCGCGCGGCAACCCGGAGCTGGAGTACGTGCTCGACGAACGCATCCCCATGCGCTCGCTGCCGCAGATCCTGCAGGAATATTTCCTGCGCGGACGCGAGCCCATCGTGGTGGCGGGCACCCACGGCAAAACCACAACTACCTCGATGCTGGCGTGGATCTTCGAAACCGCCGGCCTCAAACCGTCCCTCCTGGTAGGCGGCATTGCCGAGAATTTCAACTCCAGCTTCGCCGTGCGTCAAGGCCGGCACTTTATCATCGAGGGCGACGAATACGACACCGCCTTTTTCGACAAGGGCCCCAAGTTCCTGCACTACATGCCCGCCGCGGCGCTGCTGACCTCGGTGGAGTTCGACCACGCCGACATCTATCCCGATCTGGAAGCGGTGAAAACTGCCTTCAAGCGGCTGGTGAACCTGGTGCCGCGCCGCGGCCTGCTGGTGGCGTGGGATGACAGCCCCAGCGTCGAGGAATGCCTGGCGCGCGCCTTCTGCCGCGTCGAGCGCTATGGCTTCAGCGAGCGCGCCGACTGGCAGGTGCGTGAAATGCGCTTCGAACCAGGACGTACGACCTGGGCGGTCTTCCACAGCGGCCAGCGCTGGGCCGACCTGGAGTTCTCGCTCGCCGGCGAGTACAACGTGCTCAACGCCACCGCAGCGGCGGCGATGGCGGCCGGCTACGGCATCGCTCCCGCGACCGTCTACTCGGCGCTCATGACCTTCAAGAGCGTGAAGCGGCGCCTGGAGGTGAGGGCGCAGGTGAACGGCATCACCATCATCGACGATTTTGCGCATCACCCCACGGCCATCGCCGGCGCCTTGCGCGCCCTGCGCATCGTCTATCCCGGCCGCCGCTTGTTGGCGGTCTTCGAGCCACGCTCCAACACGCTGCGCCGCAAAGTCTTCGAGGGTGAGCTGGTCGAGAGCCTGGCGCTCGCCGACGAGGTGATCGTCGCAAGCGTGTATCGCGCCGAGGCCATCCCCGAGGCGCAGCGCCTTTCGGTGGCCGGGATCGTCGCCGGACTGGTGCGCTCCGGCAAGCTCGCGCGCGAATTGCCCGATGCCGACGCCATCGTCGAAGCCATCGCGCCCGAACTGCGCAGCGGCGACGTGGTTGCCATCCTTTCCAACGGCGGTTTCGGTGGCATCTACGACAAGCTTCCCCAGCGCCTGAACTCCCGAAACGAGGTCTCATCGCGGGCGTGATGCGACGCAAACTGCTCCTCATCGCGGTGCTGCTGCTGGGCTCAGTCCCGGCGGTCACCGCGACGCCAATCGAATACACGGTGAAGTTGGCCGACGCGCAACGCCATCTGGTGCACGTGCACATACGCCTGCCCGAGGGCGCCGCCGAACGCGATCTTCAGCTCCCGGTCTGGAACGCCCTCTACCAGGTGCGCGACTTCGCCCAGTACCTGGTGACCGCGAGCTGCCATGCTCCCTCCGGCCAGGCGTTGCCGGTGCGCAAGCTCGACAAGACCACCTGGCGGATTTCCGACGCGCAGCAGGGAGCGAATTTCGAGTACGACATCATCGCCGACCTGCCCGGCCCCTTCGGCGCGCAATACAACCAGGACCACGCTTTCTTCAATCTCGCTGAGATCCTCATGTACGCGGTGGATGCCCGCGCCTCGCCGGTGCGCGTGTCGTTCACCGGCCTGCCCAACTATTGGCTCATCGCCACCCCCCTGACGGCGGCCACAGGTGCGGAGCTGGCGCCCGGCCCGGGCACCTTCACCGCCCGCAACTACGACCAGATGGTGGACTCGCCGGTGGAGATCGGCGCCTTCGCCCAGGCTTTCGTCCCCGAAGGCGGTATGAACTACCGCATCGTGGTGGACGCGGCGGCAGGTGACTATGACATGGGCCGCCTGATCGCGATGGTGCGCACCATCGTCCGCACCGAGACCGCCTGGATGGACGACCGTCCCTTCACCGACTACCTGTTCATCTTCCATTTTTCCTCCCGTTCTCGGGGAGGCGGCATGGAGCACGCTAACGCCACCGCCATCGAGATGAGTGCCGAGGGGGCAAAATCCGATCCGGTGACGCTGGCCTCGCTCACCGCACACGAGTTCTTCCATCTGTGGAACGTCAAGCGCATCCGCCCGCAGTCGCTCGAGCCTATCGATTACACCCGCGAGCAATACTCGCCCTCGCTGTGGTTCAGCGAGGGCGTCACCAGCACCGTGGCGGATTACATTCTGCTGCGTGCCAGCCTGCTCGACGAGACCCGCTGGCTGCGCTACCTGGAGCACGAGATCGGGGTCTTCGAGCGGCGGCCGGCGCACCTCACCCAGTCGCTCGAGGATTCCAGCGTCGATACCTGGCTCGAGAAATATCCCGCCTATGGCTTGCCGCAGCGCAGCATCTCTTATTACAACAAGGGCGAGCTGATCGGCGTGCTGCTCGACCTCGCGGTGCGCGACGCCACCCAGGGCCATAAATCGCTGCGCGATGTTTTCCGCTGGATGAACCGTAACTACGCCCAGAAGCACAAGTTCTTCGCCGATACCGCCGGCGTGCGCCAGGCGGTCGAGGCCGTTACCGGCAAGGACTTCAAGGAATTCTTTAACGTTTGCGTGACCAGCGCCGCGCCCTTGCCCTACAACGAGTATCTGAAGACGGTGGGATTGGAGCTGAAGCCGCGCCCGGCGCTGGCGCCCTACGCCGGGTTCGTCGCCGTGCGCAACTTCGACGAGCCGGCGGTGGTGGCGGCGGTGGACGAAAACAGCGAAGCCCTGCGGCAGGGGCTCGCCAGCGGGGACATTATCCTGCTGGTTAACGGCAAGCCTTTGGCGGGAAGCGTGGAGGACCGCGTGGCCACCATGCGGGTGGGCGAGAGCTTGAAGTTGCGCATCTCGGGACGCGCCGGCCAGCGCGACCTCAAGTTCAAGCTGGGCGGCAGGGAACAGGAGGAGTTCTCGATCGTCAGCGCCCCCACCCTCACCTCCGAGCAGCGCGCGCGCCGGGCAGCCTGGCTGACCGCCGACGACCAGGCGCCCAGGGACGCGCCCAAAGGCGCCATGCGCGCCGAGGCCGCTCGCTAGTGCTGCGCGCGCTGCTGGTGCTTGCCTTCTGGGGTGTAGCGGCTGTGCCGGTGGGTCTGATTGGCATCTCCTGGACCTTCCTCAGCGGTAAAGTCGATCTGCTGTATCGCCTGGGGGTCGGAGTGGCCTTGGCCGGCGTGCGCCTGGTCGGGGTGAAGGTCGAGGTGGTGGGATCGGAAAAGCTCGACTGGCGCCGCACCTATATCTTCATGTGCAATCACGTATCCAACGTGGACCCGCCCATCGTGATTCCGATCATGCCGCGGCGGACCTCGGTGCTGGTGAAGAAGGAGCTCTTCCGAGTGCCGATCCTGGGCTGGGCCATGCGCCTGGCCGATTTGGTTCCTGTAGATCGCAGGAACCGCGACGCCGCCATCTCCAGCTTGCGTTTTGCCGGCGACGTCTTGCGCTCGGGCATTAGCATGACCATTTGGCCCGAGGGCACGCGCTCGCGTGACGGCCGCCTGCTGCCGTTCAAGAAAGGCCCGTTCTATCTGGCGATGGAGAGCGGCGTGCCCATCGTGCCGATCACCGTGGTCGGCACGCACCAGATCTGGCCGAAGGGGGAATTCGCACTCCACCCGGGGACCGCGACCGTCATTTTCCACGAGCCTATCGAACCGGCGGCATACTCTTCGCAGGAAGACTTGATTGAGGCCGTGCGTGAGC
>JAHFUA010000114.1 GCA_023265315.1 Acidobacteriota bacterium
TTCAAACAAACTTGGAGCAGCGGCTTCATTTGTGAAATGAAGTGCCACGAGGAGCTGGACTCTCAAATCAATAGGCGTGGTCACCGGATACCGCTTGAACTCTTTGGAATACCGACGATTCAGTAAATCGCCAAGCTTCGCTTCAACTTTGTCGCTCGTGAGTCCCGAATGAAGTGCAGCAACGATTTTGTCTTTCGCGTAATCGATCAAGTATCCGAGGCCAGCGCCTGCAACAGCGAGTTTCCACTGGGGTTGCTCAACGGGAAATATTTTGTGCGCGTACACCTTGTCGTCAACATATGATTCTTCGGTGTCGGCGGCGACTACCAGACCATCGGTACAAGCGAATCCGGCAATCGCAGTCATGCGTCGGCCTCTCTGTTTGGGCCAAGGCGCCGGATAGTGGTGGCCGGGCGGAAACGGTTTGGGTGCATGCCCTAATGAAAGCATGCCCCCTTATACTGTATCAAGTGCATAATCGTCTCTGATGAGATCACGGTCTTCAAGATTCTGTTAGACCGGGGGGATGGGGGGTATCTGATCCCATGACTGCGAAGCTGCGGGGTAGCCCACGGGACGCAGGAAGTAGCGAGTAGGGAGTAGGAGCAGGGAACAGGGAGTAGCGAGTAGGGAGCAGCCGGAAACTGGGGCCGCAGCAAAGCAAGGGTACGTGTCCGGCTCACGCTTTCAGGTGACCGGAATCACAGCCGCACCGCCGCGCTGGAGCCATACTCAATTTCGGCTCCTGGCCTTTGGCTTTTGGCCAAAAGCTAAAAGCAAAGAGCCAAGAGCGCCTCAAGGAGGCTGTTGCTATGGCTCTCCAAGCTCCAACTCGTCTTGCGCTTAAGAAGGTCCTGTTCGCCACCGACTTCAGCCCGGTGTCCGACGCCGCGCTGCCGTTCGCGGTGGCCATTGCGCGCCGCTTCGAGTCCAGCATCCACGCCGTGCACGTGCTCGCTCCGGGCGAACTGCAACCCATGCCCGAGGCTGCGCCCATCGCGCTGGAGAACACCCTCATGCAGCGGGCCGAGCAGCGGATGGCCGAGCTGCTCTCGTCCGCCGCATTCGAAGGCGTCGCGCACGACGGCAGGGTGCGCAGCGGGGTCGAGATCTGGACGGAGATCGAGTCGGTGATCGAATCCGACAAGATCGACCTGGTGGTGCTCGGCACCCATGGCCGCGAAGGTCTGAAGCAGATCGTTCTGGGCTCGGTTGCCGAAACCATATTCCGAGCGGCGCCGTGCCCGGTGCTGGTGGTCGGTCCCAAGGTGGCGAAGAAGGCCACGCTGCCGGTCTTTCGCGACCTGTTGTTCGCCACCGACCTCAGTCCGGCCTCGCTCAAGGCGCTGCCCTTCGTGCAGGCGTTCGCGGAAGAAAACGAGGCCGACACCACCGCGGTGCACGTCTCGCAGGAGAAGATCCGCACCCGGGAAGAGCGGGTGCTGGCGGCGGAGTCCCTGGGCAAGTGGATGCGGGAACTGATCCCGCCCAAGCCCCACGTGGAGTACGAGGTCCGGTTCGGCGCTCCGGCGGAGAACATCCTCAAGCTGGCGGCCGAGCGGCAATGCGACCTCATCATGCTGGGGGCGCACCACGCTTCCAGCTTTGCCACCCACATGCCGGGAGCAGTCGCTCACCGCATCGTATCCGAGGCCCAGTGTCCGGTGCTGACCGTCCACTGGCAGGAGTCGGCGCCGGTCCGGTACTGAGAGGTTCCCTCGACGGCCTTTCTGTCTCGGGCAGTGACTTCGGCCTCACCGCTGATTACGGTTGTAATGTCGGGATGAAAGCGCCGCGTCTCGCGACGGCTGCTCACCGAGAGCCCTCAGCGTGTCCGCAAGGGGCGAGCCGCAGTCCATTTTTGTGAAACGATTTGCACCGCGATCTCCCGGCTCCGCCCTTTGTCGTTGGACTAACGTTTTCCTGGTCCGCGAGTTACAATGCCCCGCCTTTCGGCCAGCAAGCTGCACTGTGCAGTGTCCGGCAGCATGGTTTACCCAGATGGAGGGTCGAGGTGGAGCAAACCATCGTCGTCGCCGAGCAGCCGCCCCGTAACCGCCTTACTGGGCACGTAATCCTGGTGGTGTTACTTTTCATCTTCCCGCTGCTGGCGCTGCTGGTGCTGGAACAGGGACGCGTCATCGACGCCCAGCGCCTGCTCATCCAGCAACTCTCCAGCGACAGCCGGCAGTTGAATGCGTTCCGCATGCGCGAGCTGCAAAATCGCGCCAAGCAAGCCGCTCCACCCGCCAAGACTCCGCAGGCCGATAGCCAGCCGCAATCCGGCACCCAGCAGCAACCCGGCGCCGCCCCGCAGCCCAAGAACCGCAAGCGTCACGAGAGCAAGCAAGCTCCTTCTGCGCCGCCGCAGGAGTATCCCGGCACGCGCCCGGTGCCCGTCCGAAAGGCCGTGTAAGCCGGCCCCGTATGTAGAGACACAGTCTGGCTACGTCTCCCGCTCGGACCAATTCTTCAGCGTGTTTTCCAGGATCTCCGCTGCCTTGCGCAGGGCGCTGAGCTCCTCGGCCGAGAGTTTCTCAAAGTGCCCCGCCAGATAGGCGATGCGGAGACGGCGCCCCTGGTGCAGCAGCTTTTGACCTCTGGCGGTGGCGCGCAGCCGGATGCGGCGGGCGTCGCCGGCATCGCTGGTGCGCTCCACCAGCTTCTGCCGCGCCAGGGCGGCGACGATGCGGCTCATGGTCGGCGGGCGCACCTGCTCGGCGGTCGCCAGTTGACCCAGCCCCATGGGGCCGCCGAACACCAGCACGGAGAGAGCCGAGAGCTGCGCCGGCCCCAGGCCGCTGGCCACGTCCTGCCGCCGCACCCGCCGCAACAGGTGGATGGCCGCCGAGTGCAGCCGGTCCGCCACCGCGGCCGGGCCAGCAGAGATTTTTCTTGCCTGCGTCACCTCCCGCCATTATACTTCGTTAGCATTGCTAACTAATTCCCTGTGGGGGAAGGACGCCATGACCAATTCCATCGTTCAGCCGGCTCCAATCGGACTTTCGGAAATCGGGCAGATCGCTATCACCGTGCGCGACCTCAAGCAGGCCACCGCCTTCTACCGCGACACCCTGGGGATCAGACTCCTGTTCGAGGTTCCCAACATGGCCTTCTTCGACTGTGGCGGCGTCCGCCTTATGCTGAGCACGGCGGAGAAGCCGGAGTTCGATCATCCCGCCTCGATCCTGTACTTCCGCGTGCCGGACATCCAGGCAGCCTACGAGACGCTGGTGGCGCGCGGCGTGCGCTTCGAGGACAAGCCGCATCTGGTGGCCCGCATGCCCGACCACGAGCTGTGGATGGCCTTTTTCCGCGACATGGACAACAACCTGTTCGCGCTCATGAGCGAAATGCGGAAGTAGCAGGGAAATCCAGTCACCACGCAGGGTGACTCCCATCACAGCCGGGCGCAGCAGAACGTGGAAAGCTACGGCATGGGATAGAGCCTCATGGACGCGCTTCGTGTGCGACCCCATCTCAGCGAGCGATCTTGCTTGGCGCCGTTAAGGGCGCCTTTTTATTTGTCTTTCCCAATGCGGAGTTTTTCGAGGCAATCATGAGCGACTTTTCCGGGAACGGCCATTACGTCCCATGTCCTCTCTGCGAGGGCAAGGGTCAGATGCATCGCTCCGAGCTGGCTGCCAAGCTGGCCGATCACGACTTGCAGGCCAAGCTGGCGGCCTGCCGCGAGCAGCTCGTCAAGCAGCACGAGGGCCGGCAGGCTGAAACAGCCGAGGCGGCGAAGGACTTCAAGCAGGAAGTATTGAAGGGGCCGGTGACGCGCATCCTGTGGCGTCGCAGCCCGAAAGAATAGAAAAACCAAGATTCCTCGGGGCTCAAGCCCCGAGGAATGACAAGAACGTTGGGGAGCTTGTGCGGCTGACAACACACGCGTCGGTGACGCTCCAGATTTCGCGGGGCCGGAAATTCCAGTGCGCCAACTGGCCCATGAATTCGTGGAGGATGGCGCAGACCGAGGCGCAGCGCCGGCAGTGCGGGCGTTGCGCAAATGCCGCGCCCACCGTGGGATAGCGCCGCGGTGGCATGCAGGCCGGGCTGGACGGCCGAGTGCTCACCTTCACCAAGGCGGGGTTTGCTGCCCCCGCCTGTCGCGGTACGGGAGGCGGTACTCTCGTCATGACCGAGACCGAACTTCAGCAGGCAGACTCCATCCTCGGGCAGTTCGACGATCGACGGGCCAACCTGATAGCCATACTCCAGGACATCCAGGCTCACTTTTATTATTTGCCGGAAGACGTGCTGCGACGCCTTGCGCGCAAGCTGCGGATCCCCTTGACCGATGTCTATCAAGTGGCGACGTTCTATCGGTGCTTCAGCCTGGTGCCCCGTGGCCGGCACCAGGTCCAGGTGTGCCTGGGAACGGCATGCCATGTACGCGGCGCGCCGCGCGTGCTGGACCGCATCCTGACCGACCTGAAGCTGGGCGCGCCCGGCACCACCCGAGACCGCCAGTTCACGGTGTTGACGGTGCGCTGTGTCGGCTGTTGCGGGCTGGCGCCGGTGGTGCGTGTGGACAACAAAACTCATCCTCACCTGACGCAAGCCAAGGTGCGCGGAGTGCTCAACAAATACCGCCTGAAGCGGCAGTCGCAGGAAGAGGTCGCTTCCGCAGAAGAAGCAGGAGATCGCGATGCCACGGCTCAAGTCGGTTGAAGAACTGGAGAGCTTGCGCGCAGAGCTCCGCGCCGCCCGCGATCCCAAGCGGCCATGCCTGACGGTGTGCGCGGGCAGCGGGTGCACGGCTGCCGGAGCGCATGACGTATTGGCCGGGTTGCGCAGGGCGCTCGCGAAACACGGGCTGCAGGATGCCATCGACGTCAAGAGCACCGGCTGCCACGGCTTCTGCGAGCGCGGCCCGCTGATGATCGTCTGGCCGGAGGGCACCTTTTATAACCAGGTGACCGCGAACGATGCTGCTGCGATCGTGGCCAGCGTCAGCAACGGCCATGTGCCGGTGGAGAAACTGCTGTACCGCGACCCGGTCTCTGGCAAGCGCGTGATCCGCGAGGAAGAAGTTCCTTTCTACGCGCGCCAGCAGCGGGTCTTGTTCGGCAATAACGGCAGGATCGATCCCAAGGACATCAAGGACTATCTCCACGTGGGCGGCTATGCTGCTCTGGCGCGGGTGCTCTCTACCATGAGCCCGGAGCAGATCGTCGATGCCGTTACCCGCTCCGGGCTGCGGGGCCGCGGCGGCGCGGGTTTTCCCACCGGGCTCAAGTGGAAACTCTGTCGAGAAAATCCGGCGCCGCGCTACCTAATCTGCAACGGCGACGAAGGCGATCCCGGCGCTTTCATGGACCGCAGTTTGCTGGAGGGCAATCCCCACAGCGTGGCGGAAGGCATGATCATCGGCGCCTTCGCACTGGGGGTGCAGGAAGCCTATGTGTACGTGCGCGCCGAGTATCCGCTGGCGTGCGAGCACCTGCGCGCAGCCATCGATCAGGCGGAGGAGTACGGGCTGCTGGGCGACGACATCCTGGGCACCGGCATGAAGCTGCGCATCCACCTGGTCAAGGGAGCAGGGGCGTTCGTGTGCGGTGAAGAGACGGCGCTGATCGCTTCCCTCGAGGGGCGGGTGGGCGAACCGCATCCCCGGCCTCCGTATCCGGCGCAGAAAGGCCTGTGGGGCCGGCCGACGGTCATCAACAACGTGAAGACCTGGGCCAGCGTGCCCGTGATCATCAACTGGGGCCCCGACTGGTACGCGGGGATCGGCACCGAGAAAAGCAAAGGCACGATGGTCTTCTCCCTCGTCGGCAAGATCAACAATACCGGCCTGGTGGAGGTGCCCATGGGGATCACGCTGCGGGAGATGATCTACGACATCGGCGGCGGCATTCCTGGAGGCAAGGCGCTGAAGGCCATCCAGATCGGCGGCCCGTCGGGAGGCTGCATTCCCGCCGATCTCATCGACCTCCCCATCGACTACGAGCGCTTGACCGAAGCGGGATCGATGATGGGCTCCGGCGGCATGGTGGTGATGGATGAAACCACCTGCATGGTCGATATAGCCCGCTACTTCATGGAGTTTCTCGAGGACGAATCCTGCGGACAGTGCTTCCCTTGCCGCAAGGGGACGCAGCGCATGCGCCAGATCCTGACCCGCATCTGCGCCGGCAACGGTACCGAAGACGACCTGCTGCTGCTGGAAGATCTGGGCTGGCTGATGAAGCAGGCGTCGCTGTGCGCATTGGGCCAGACCGCCGCCAACCCGGTGCTGACCACGCTGCGCTACTTCCGCGACGAATACCTGGCGCATATCCGCGAGCGCCGCTGTCCGGCCAAGGTTTGCCGCGAGCTGATCTTCTACGAGATCGAGCCTACGCTGTGCGACGGCTGCCACGCTTGCGTCCGGGTCTGCGCCGGAGATGCCATCCTGGGCGAGAAGGAAGCAATCCACACGATCGACCGTGCCAAGTGCACGCGCTGCGGCGCTTGCCTGGAGGTCTGCCAGCCCAGGGCGGTGCGGGCTGGCACAGGAGAGCTGGTGTGCCGAAACTGACAATCAACGGCATTGAGGTCCTGGTCGAGAAAGGCGTCACGGTGCTGGAAGCAGCGCGCTTTCTCGGCATTCCGATCCCCACGCTTTGCCACGACGATGGCCTGGCTCCGGCGAGTGCCTGCCGCCTGTGCGTGGTCGAGGTGCGCCGCGGACTCGAGGGGCGCAGCAAGCTGCTGGCGGCGTGCAGCCTGCCCGCCGAGGACGAAATGGTGGTGCACACCAACTCGGCGCGAGTACAACGCGCGCGCCAGTTGCTGATCGAGCTGTATGTCGCCACCTGTCCCTCGTCGAAGCGCATACAGGACCTGGCCTCTGCCTACGGGGTGCACGAGTGCCGCTACGAGGCCGAGCACGAGGACTGTATCCAGTGCGGGCTGTGCGTGCGCATGTGCGAGCAGCAGATGATGGCCGGCGCCATCGGCTTTGCCGGTCGCGGCGCCAATCGCCGCGTGTCGCGGCCGTTCGATATGACCGACAAGCGCTGCCGCCAGTGCGGCGCCTGCCTGTACATCTGCCCAGTCTGCGAGCTGCGCTGCGCCGGGCCGGCGGCCGAGGCCACGTTGTGTAACGGCTGCCTGAATTTCGCTCCCGTGTGTTTCCAGAGTTACGACGACGCCATGTGCTTCCTGGACCCCTGCCACGCCTGTGAGTTGGCAGGTCCACTGCGTCCCGATGTCAAGATCAAGACCCGCGCTCGCGCGACGGTCCTCTCAGGAGAAAAACAATGACTTACACACGCCTGAACTCGTCAGCAGCGACGCTGACCAAGAACCGCACCGAAGATGCCGTGGTTCCCATCAGCGGCATGTGCGCCACCTGCGTGGACGGTTGCATCGGCATGTGCGAGATCGGCAAGAGCGCCTACCGCGGCGCGGAGATGATCTATCCGCAGCCCTTCGGCATCATCACCACCGCCGGCCAGAAGGACTACCCCGTGGACTTGTCGCACTTCACCATCCTGGGCCGCTGCGTGGGCGCGTGGGGAGTCGAGCCCGACTCCAATCGCGCCCTGTTTCCCGCAGTGGACCTCGAAGTGGCGCTCGGCCGCGATGACGGCATCCGCTACAGACTGCCCTTCACGCTGGGCGCCATGGGCTCGACTAATGTTGCCAAGAACAACTGGCCGGGACTGGCCGCCGGCGCCGCCATCACCGGCACCGGCATCGCCGTCGGGGAGAACGTCGTTGGCATGGATATGGAGTCGCGCTTCGAGAACGGCAAAGTCATCTCCAGCGTGGATTTGGAGTGGCGCGTGAAGTGTTTCCGCGACTGGCAGACCGACGGCTACGGCGAAGTGTACGTGCAAGCGAACGTTGAAGACACCATGCTGGGCGTGCAGGAATACGCCATCAAGAAGCTGGGCGTCAAGTCCGTCGAGCTCAAGTGGGGACAGGGTGCCAAGGATATTGGCGGCGAGGTCAAAATCAAGGACCTCAACAAGGCGCAGGAGCTGCAGCGGCGCGGCTACGTAGTGCTGCCCGATCCCTCGAACCCGATAGTGATCGAGGCCTTCAAGAAGGGCAGCTTCCACGAGTTCGAGCGCCACTCGCGCGTGGGCATGGTGAGCCGCGAGGGGTTCCTGAAGCGGGTGGAGGAACTGCGCAAGTGCGGCGCGCAATACATCACGCTAAAGACCGGCGCATACCGGCCGGCCGACTTGGCACGGGCCGTGAAATACGCCTCGCTGGCCGAGATCGACCTGCTCACCGTGGACGCCGCCGGCGGTGGCACCGGTATGTCCCCCTGGCGCATGATGAACGAGTGGGGCGTCCCCGGCGTCGAGCTGCACTCGCTGCTGCGCGAGTACCTGCTGGCGCTGCGCAGCAAGGGTGAGTTCATCCCGGCGGTCGCGCTGGCTGGCGGCTACACCTTCGAAGACCAGATGTTCAAGGGCTTCGCCCTGTGCGCGCCCTTCGTCAAGCTGATCGCCATGGCGCGCGCGCCGCTGGCCGCGGCCATGGTGGCCAAGACCATCGGCAAGGGTATCGAGGCGCAGAACCTGCCCATCTACATCGAGCGCTTCGGCACCACGGTGGATGAGGTCTTCGTCACCGCGCCCGAGCTGCGGCAGAAGCTGGGCGACCGCTTCAACAAGCTGCCAGCGGGCGCCCTCGGGATCTACACCTACTACCAGCGGCTGGCCCAGGGGCTGCGGCAACTGATGGCCGGCGCCCGCAAGTTCGGGCTGAAGTACATCGGCCGCGACGATATAGCCTCGCTGACCATGGAAGCCAGCCGCATCACCGGCATCCCCCACGTCAGCGATATCGATAGCGAAGAGGTGAACGAGATCCTGGACGGCGTGGAGGGAGGCAAGGCTAGGGGCCTGTCCGCTGCCGACTAGCCTGGGCCAAAAGCCAAGAGCGCTTGGCCTCTGCTTTGCACTTTCTCCGCCCGCATGTTAGTCTGCTAACGATACGAAGGAGAAAAAGAAAAGAGTAGGAGTGCATCAGGATCAGTGTTAGCGAGAGAGCGCAAAGAGAACGTCATCAGCCGATTCCGGACGCACGCGAGCGACACCGGCAGTCCCGAGGTGCAGATCGCAATTCTGAGCGAGCGGATCACTGAGTTGACGGAGCACTTCAAGACGCACAAGAACGACCACGCGTCCCGGCGTGGCCTATTGATGATGGTCAGCAAGCGGCGTCGTTTGCTCGACTACCTGAAGACCTACGATTCCGAGCGTTACAAAGACGTCATTCAGAAACTGGGCATCCGTAAGTAACGTTTTCCCAGGCTCGCAACGTACCGGTTGCTGCGGCACAAGTGTAGCCACAGCCTGAGTTCTTGTTGAAGTTCGCTTGCGCTTCCCACCTGTGAAGGCCTTCGCGATACGTCCCGGAGACGCTCCTGAGGAAAGGATCCCATCATGAAACACGTAACCACCGTCGAGCTTGCGGGCGGCAAAACCATTTCTTTTGAAACCGGACATCTGGCCAAGCAGGCCCACGGCTCCTGCGTGGTGCGCGTTGCCGACAACGTGGTGCTGGCCACCGCCTGCGCCAACCCCGACCCCCGCCTGGGCATCGATTTCTTCCCCTTGACGGTGGACTATCGCGAGTACACCTACGCCGGCGGCCGCTTTCCCGGCGGTTTCATCAAGCGCGAGGGACGCCCGACGGAAAAGGAGATCCTCACCTGCCGGCAAATCGACCGCCCCATCCGGCCGCTGTTCCCGGAAGGCTTCCGCTGTGAGACGCAGGTGATCGCGCTGGTGCTCTCGGCCGACACCGAGAACGATCCCGACGTGCCTGGCATCAACGGCGCGTCCTGCGCGCTGGCGGTTTCTGATATCCCGTTCCATGGTCCGATCGGCGCGGTGCGCGTGGGCCTGCTGGAAGGGCGCTTCGTCATCAACCCGACCTACCAGGAGATGCGCGACAGCCTGCTCAACATCATGGTGGTGGGCACCGCCGAAGGTATCGTGATGGTCGAGTCCGGCGCCCGGCAGGTGAAGGAAGAGACGGTGGTGGATGCCATCGAGTTCGGCCACGCCGAGATCAGGAAGATCTGCGCTGCCATCTCCGAGATCGCAAAGCAACTGGGCAAGCCCAAGCGCGAAGTCCCGCCCGTCGAGTTCGACCAGGCCTACTACGACGAGCTCAAGCGCAAGATCGGCGCACGGCTCACCGAAGCGCTTGATACCCACAAGCATCCCAAGGCCGAGAGCTACCACCTCGTCCGCGAGCTGAAGAAGGAGCTGCTGGAGGCGCTGCCCGAGGAGGACGAGGAAGGCCGCGCCAAGCTCAAGCATTATTACGAGGCCATGCGCGAACGCATCTTCCGCGAGCAGGTGCTGAACGACCGGAAGCGTCCGGATGCGCGCGCCTTCGACGAGATCCGTCCCATCTCCATCGAGGTGGGAGCACTGCCGCGCACCCACGGCTCGGCCATCTTCACCCGCGGCGAAACCCAGGCGCTGGTCACCACCACGCTCGGCACCTCCGAAGACGTGCAGCGGCTCGAGGTGTATGAAGGCGAGAAGAACAAGCGCTTCATGCTGCACTACAATTTCCCGCCGTTCTCGGTGGGCGAGGTGGCATTCCTGCGCGGCGCGGGACGGCGCGAGATCGGGCACGGGGCGCTGGCCGAGCGCGCCATCACCCCGGTGCTGCCCGACGAGACCGCCTGGCCCTACACCATGCGCGTGGTCGCCGACATCCTGGAGTCGAACGGCTCCTCGTCCATGGCCACCGTGTGCGGGGCGGCGCTCTCGATGATGGATGCGGGCATTCCCCTCCAGGCGCCGGTGGCGGGCATCGCCATGGGTCTGGTGCTCGAGGACGACAAGTACTCGATCCTCACCGACATCGCCGGCGCCGAGGACCACTACGGCGACATGGACTTCAAGGTGGCCGGCACGCGCGAGGGCATCACCGCCCTGCAGATGGACATCAAGATCCCCAAGGTGACGCCGCAGATCATGCGCGAGGCGCTGGAGCAGGCGCGCCGCGGCCGCTTGTTCATCCTGGACAAGATGGCGGAAGTGCTGCCGGCGCCGCGCACCCAGATCTCGCCGTTCGCGCCCCGCATCTACACCCTGAACATCCCGGTGGACAAGATTCGCGACCTGATCGGGCCCGGCGGCAAGGTGATCCGAGGCATCATCGAGCAGACCGGCGTCAAGATCGACGTCGAAGACTCGGGCCGCGTGAATGTCGCGTCGAACGACGAAGCATCCGCGAACCGGGCGCTGCAGATGATCGGCGACATCACGGCCACCGCCGAGGTCGGCTAGAATTACCTCGGCAAGGTGGTGCGGCTCGCCGATTTCGGC
>JAHFUA010000115.1 GCA_023265315.1 Acidobacteriota bacterium
GCGGTGCCACGCGTGGGCTTGGTGATGCGGGAGAGAATCTTGAGCAGCGTGCTCTTCCCTGTTCCGTTGCGCCCGATGATGCCGACCACCTCACCCTGGCGGATTTCCAGCGAGACATCCTTGAGGGCCCAGATGGTGGCCGGGCCGCTGGAGGGACGGCCGTTGCCGCCCTGGAGTGCGGCGCGCACGCGGCGGAAGGGCGCGGTGACGGCGTCGGTCAGGGCATCGCGCAGGGCGCGGTAGCTTTCCCGCTCGCCGATGCGGTACTGCTTGGCGATGCCTTCGCAACGAATGGCGAGATCGCTCATGTCAGATCACGTCCGCGAAGCTGGTTTCCATGCGGCGGAAGTAGAACAGTCCGCCGACGAGCAAGAGCACCACCACCACCACCGAGACCCCGAGCATCGCTCCCGGGGCCGGGGTCTTGCCCACCAGCGCCCAGCGGAAGCCCTCGACCACGCCCGCCATGGGGTTCAGGCCGTAGAGCGGGCGCCAGCGCTCCGGCACCAGCGAGCTGGGATAGGCCACCGGCGAGAGAAACAGCCAGATCTGGGTGAGAAACCCCACGGTGTAGCGCACGTCGCGGTACTGCACATTGAGCGCGGAAAGCCACAGGCCGGCGGCCAGCGCGGTCAGGATAGCCAGCAGCACGAACAGCGGCAGGGTGGCGATGGTCCAGGTGGGCACGATCCCGTAATGCAGCATGAGAAAGATAAGCACGCTGAAGGCGATGGCGAAATCCACCAGCCCGGCCAGCACTCCGGCGATGGGGATCACCAGGCGCGGGAAGTAGATCTTGGTGATCAGGCGCTCGTTGGCCACCACGCTGTTGCTGGACTCAGCCAGAGCATAGGCGAACAGTTGCCAGGGCAGCAGCGCGCAGTAGACAAAGACGGGATAAGGAATGCCGTCCGAGGGCACCTTGGCCAGCCGTCCGAAGAACAGGCTGAAGACCACCATGCTGAAGACGGGCTGAATCACGGCCCAGGCGGCGCCCAGCGCGGTCTGCTTGTAGCGGACTTTGATGTCGCGCCAGATGAGAAAGAACAGCAGCTCGCGGTACTGCCACAGCTCGCGCAGCTCCAGGCTGGTCCAGCCGCGCGCCGGCCGGATGGCGACATGCGGCAGCGCCGCCTGCGAATCCGCAAGCGCCACCTGCGGGTCCGCGCGCAAGGCTTCTCCCGAGAGCGTCGCCATCAGGCAGAACCTTTAGGCCACGAGCCGCGAACGGCGCCGGCTCCGGCCGCGGAAGGATCCCAAAGCATGTTCACGGGAGTCTGAGATGAAGCGGGACTGTGTTTTTCCAGTTCGTTCACCGATACGAGAGGAAACTCTTCGGATATGGACCGAATATTAGAGTCGGTGGATACGATTGTCAAAATGTTTCCGGAGAGCGGAGGTGGCTTCCTATGTGACGGCTATTGTGGAAAACCTCCAGGCTGGGGAGGCGGCGGTTGACCCGCGCCGCCCTCAGCCGCGCGCGAAAGCGGCGCCGCTGCTGGCCGCGGGCGGATGATTGCGAGTTCGATTCCCCCGCAAAATCGGTGAAACAATCTGAGTTGTACCTCATGCTACAATCCAGAAAATTTCCTCCCATGACCTCCGCTTGGCCCCAAAAACTCGATGGAGCGGTGAATGGATCCTAGCAATCTGGTGCGCACTGAAACCTCCCGATCTTTAGACATCCTGCGGCCGGCAGCGGCTAACCCCGAAGTAGAACTAGCGACGCTAGAACCCTCGCTGTTGGAATACTGGCGCTTGCTGCTGAAGCGCAAGTGGACGATCGTCTCCTGCGTGGTGGTGATCACGGTGCTGGTGGCCATCCAGTCCTTCCGCGCGACCAAACTCTATGAGGCGGTGGGGCGGATCGCGATCAACCATCCGAACGACGACGCGCTCGGTTTCAAGGGGATGGGCGTCGGGTTGGCCGACGAGGACTATACCGTCGGCCTCGACACCCAAGCCAAGATCTTGGAAAGCGACGCCATCGCGCTGCAGGTGATCAAGAACCTGCGTCTGGACCAGGACCCGAGGTTCACGGGCGAGCCGGGCAAGGCGGCCAGCCGGGCCATCCCGGTGGGCTCGGCCGGGCTCACTGCCACCCAGGAAAACGGCCTGCTGGGCGGGTTCCACGGGGGATTGGCGGTGAAGGCGCTCCCGCGGACGCGCATTCTCGAGCTCCGTTTCCTTTCCACCAGCCCGCAACTCTCGGCGCGGGTCGTGAACGAGGTGGCCAGCGTTTACATCGAGCAGAACTTCAAGACGAAATTCGAGAGCACGGTGCACACCTCGGAGTGGCTTTCCCGGCAGCTCTCCGATCTGCAGTTGAAGGTGGAGACCTCGCAGCAGCGGCTGGTGGATTATCAGAAGGAACACGGCATCGTCGGAGTGGATGAGAAGCAGAACATTATCACCACCAAGCTCGATCAGTTGAACAAAGAGCTGACCGAAGCCGAGATGGACCGCATCCAGAAGGAATCGCTGTACCGGGTCAGCCTGGAGGGCAGACCGGAGCTGCTGCCGCGCGAGGCCTCGGGCAGTGACGCGGTGCTGGACGGCCTGAGGAACCAGGAAAGCGCCCTCAATGCGCAACTGGCGGCCCTGGCCACGCAGTTCGGCGCCAACTATCCCAAGGTCAAGGAACTCAACACCCAGGCGAAGACGGTGCAGCAGGCGCTCCAGGCCGAGCTGGCGACCCGCGCCGAACGCTACCGAACCACCTACCAGGCGGCGCTGGAACGCGAGAAGATGTTGCGGGACGCGTTCGAGAACCAGAAGCAGGAAGCCAACCAACTCAACGAGAACGCCATCCAGTACACCTTGCTGCGGCGCGACTACGAATCCAACCGGCAACTGTACGACGGCCTGCTGCAGCGGCTCAAGGAAGCCGGAGTCTCCGCCGGACTGCGCTCCAGCAACGTGCAAATCATCGACCCGGCGCGCGTGCCCACTAGACCGTCGCAGCCCAATATCCCGCGCAACATCACCATCGGTTTCTTCCTGTCACTGGCCGGAGGCATCGGCCTGGCCTTTCTGCTGGAGATGCTGGACAACAGTGTGCGAAGCCCGGACCAGGTGGAACTGGTTGCCGGCCTGCCCACGCTGGGCATGATCCCCTCCAGCCTGCACCTGGACAGCAGCCGCAGGTTGGCGCTGAAGCCGTTGCGGGCGGGATCCCAGATCATGCCGCAGCAGGAATTGGTGGAGACCATCTCTTACTTGCGTCCGCAGTCGCAGTCGGCGGAAGCGTACCGCACCCTGCGCACCTCCATCCTGCTCTCCTCCTGGGGCACGCCCCCGAAGGTGCTCTTGGTGACCAGCCCGCTGGCCCAGGAAGGAAAGACCACCACCAGCGTGAACACCGCCATCGTGCTGGCGCAGAGAGGAGCGCGCGTCCTGCTGGTGGACGCCGACTTGCGTCGCCCCAGTGTTCACAAGGCCTTCGGTTTGACGCAAAGCCCGGGCCTCTCCGAGTACCTGACCGGCAACCTCAGCGAGTGTCCCATCACCCCCTGGGCGCAGTTTCCCAACCTGCACCTGCTGCCCTCGGGCGGATCGCCGCCCCATCCGGCGGAACTGCTGGGTTCGGCGCTGATGAACGACACCCTCGCGGAGTGGCGCAAGCAGTTCGACCACATCGTGATCGACACCCCGCCGGCGCTGTCGGTAACGGACGCGGTGCTGCTCTCGGTGCAGGCGGATTCCGTGATCCTGGTGATCCGCTCCGGGCAGACCACCAAACAGGCGCTGCGCCGGGCGCGACAACTGCTCGCCTATGTCAACTCCAAGATCATGGGCGTGGTGGTCAACGCCATGGACCTGAACGCTTCCGACTACTACTACTA
This sequence comes from Acidobacteriota bacterium, assembly GCA_023265315.1. Classification (GTDB taxonomy): domain Bacteria; phylum Acidobacteriota; class Terriglobia; order Terriglobales; family Acidobacteriaceae; genus JAHFUA01. The sequence continues at coordinate 3,846 of JAHFUA010000115.1, forward strand.
TTACGGCTACTACGGGAAGAAGTACGGCTATTACTACAAGAGCGACCCCGTGGAAGAGCCACGGCCACAGTAACCGGATGTTGTTCTGGATGCTATGACACTTGATCCCGGCGGAACGGCAGCGGCGCCGCGTACGGAAGTCGCGGCCACAACGGCAGCCCGTGGTTTGCCGATAGCCGCCCGAATCGTGCTGCTGGTGGCGGTGCTGGCCGGGGCCGGGTTGTACCTGCGCGCGTCGTCGAGCGTTTACCGCGCGCTCCACTGGGCCGAAGACGTCACTCCGGAGAACCTGAAAACGGCTGCCCGGCTCGAACCCTCCAACGCCGAGTTCCGTTACCGCCTCGGCAGGTATTCCCTGCTGGTGCAGGATTTCCCCAACGCCTTCGCCGACTTCAAGGCAGCGATCGCGCTCAATCCTTACGACGCGCGCTTCTGGCTTGACCTATCCAGCGCTTATCTGGCAACCGGCGACATGGAAGGCCAGCAACAGGCACTGGCGCGCGCCCTGCAAGCGGATCCCACAACCCCGGAAGTGCTTTGGCAGACCGCCAATTACGAACTGGTGCGAGGAGACACGGAGACGGCTATGAAGCGTTTCCACACCCTGGTGGAACACGACTCCGAGTTCATGCCCGCCGTAATGAACATCTGCTGGCGGGCGACCAGGAACCCCGATCTCATCGCCGAGAAAATGCTGCCGGCGCGTCCCGAGGCCCACTCCGCTTTCATCCGCTTCCTGTGGAACCGGCGCGCTCCGGAAGCGGCCGACAAGGCATGGTCTCACCTGATCGCGCTCCAGCAGCCGTTCCCGGTGCAGCTCGCCTTCCCCTACCTCGACTACCTGATCGGCCGGGGAGAGTTCGCGGCAGTCGAAGAGGCATGGGCGCAGGTGGCGGTGGCCAATCCTGAACTCCGCGCCTACGTTCCCTCGGACGACGAGATCGTCAACGGCGGTTTCGAGCTCGACCTGCTGAACGGCGGCTTGGATTGGAGATACTCGGCCAAGGAGGGGGCGTCGGTGATCATCGATCTCAACCGGGCGCACAGCGGGAACCGCTCGCTGGCGATCACCTTCGACGGAACGCCGGGGGATTCGGGTGTCTTCCAATTTGTGCCCGTACGCAGCCACACGCGCTATCAGTTCAGCGGGTTCATGATGGCGGAGGATCTGCAGACCGTCAGCCCGCCGCGTTTTTCGGTCCTCGGACTGCGCGGGAGCAACCCCTACCTGGTGACCGATGGCGTGAAGGATTCCACCGGCTGGCAGGAGCTCCAAGGCGAATTCACTACCGGCCCCGAGGACGACATGCTGCTGGTGCGCGTGGTGCGGATGCCCAGCCAGCGGCTCATCCGCGGGAGGATATGGGTGGATGATGTGAAACTGGTCCCCAAACCGTGAACCGGAGCATGTTGTGAGCGGACAAGCACAGATCATGTCGGCCGAGGTGGTAGCGGCGGTGCGCGCACGCAGCGCGGCCGCCATCGCCGCGCCTGGTGCGTTGCGATATTTCGTGTTGTACGGGTTGGGCGGCGTACTGGTGTACGGCGTGATCACCTTCGGCGCGGTCGAGCCCTGGTCGCTGTTCGGATTCCAGGCCATGGCGGCGGGGTTGCTGGTACTGTGGACGGCGCAGCAACTTGCCACCGGCGCGAAATTCGTGCTGAGCCCGTTGTACCTGCCCGTCGCACTCTTCGCCGCCATTGCGGGCGCGCAACTGGTGCTGCACCGGACGGCGTACGCCTACATGACGCGCACCGCCAGCCTCACCTACCTCGCCTACGCCATGATCCTCGTGGTCGCGGTGCAAATGCTGCGTTCGGAAGAAGACGTCAAGCGTCTGGCCGGGTTCCTCACGGTCTTCGGGTTCCTGATCGCCATCTTCGCCGTCATCCAGGACCTCACCTCCAAGGGCGAGATCTATTGGCTGGTGCCGGTCCGCGGCGGCTTCATCTTTGGCCCCTACGTCAACCATAACCACTATGCCGGCATCATGGAAATGCTGGCGCCCTTCCCGCTGGTGCTGAGCATGATGGAGGAGTTGACCCCGCCCAAGCGCGTGCTGCTGGCCTTCGCTGGAGTGTTCATGGCGGGCACCATCTTTCTCTCCTTGTCGCGCGGAGGCATGACGGCGTTCGGCTTCGAGGTGGTATTCCTGGCCGGCGTGCTGTGGTGGAAGAACGCCAGCCGCCGCTCCGCCGCCATCTTCGCGACGGCCTGCCTGCTGATCTTGATGTTCCTGTTGTGGCTGGGCGGGAAAAGGCTGGTCGAGCGCTTCGTCTCTTTCAAGACCGACAATGCCAGCTACCACACCCGCGTTCAGATCGCCCGCGACAGCGTGCCGATGATCAAGGCGCACCCGCTGATGGGATGGGGCCTGGGAACCTTTACCACTGTCTATCCCAAGTACCGCACCTTCTATGCCGACGTGTTCATCAACGCGGCGCACAACGATTATGTGCAGGCCTTGACCGAGACCGGCGCGCTGGGGTTCGCGGCCGTGCTCGGTTTTCTTGCGCTGGTGTACGGGCGCGCCTTCCGCAAACTGCGCGGCCCCGGACTGGACCTGACGCAAGCCGCCACGCTGGCCGCGCTGCTCGGCGTCACCGGTATCCTGGCGCACAGCTTTGTAGATTTCAACCTGCAGATCCCGGCCAATGCCGCCATGTTCTATGTGCTCGCCGCCATGGCTGCCGCTTCCTTCCAGGCCACCAGCCGCCGTCGCCGCAGACGATCTCACCGCGAGGCAGCATAATATCGAAGCGGTCCCTCAGGACCACCTGCGGAAGAACAATGCCTGCTGTGCGATCGGACCTGTGCGCTCCGAGAGAGCCGCGAGTTGCTGTTCGCTCAAAGGCGTGAACTCGCGAGCCAGCTTCACGTTCTCTTCCAACTGCGCCAGGTTGTCGCAGCCGATGATGACGGTGCTCACCGGCAGCGAAAGCACGTAGTACAGCGCCTCCTTCATGCTGAGCGGCCCGGCCTGCGTCTTGCCGCGGGCATATGCTCCGACCGCGGGCCAGTTCGAAAGCAGCCGTCCGCGCGAGGGAATCTTCATCCCGATGATGCCCATCTGCTTCTCCACCGCCAGCGGAAGCAGCTTCTCTTCGAAGCTGAGGTGGTGCTTGTCGGCGGCGTTGACCGCCAGCAGGATCTGATCGAAGGGGAATCTGCGGATGCACTCCATCAGCAGCTCGGGGTCGGTGTGCCCGGTGGCACCCAGATACCGGACCATCTTCTGCTCGCGCGCCTGTTGCAGGGCTTCCAGCGCTCCGCCCTTGGCGAAGATGCGGTCCACGTCGTCCTGGGTGGTGATGTGGTGGAGCTGCCAGGCGTCGAGGTGGTCGGTGTGGAGCAGCCTGAGTGATTCTTCGAGCAGACGCAGCGAGCCGTCGCGGGTGCGGTCGTGGGTCTTGCTGGCCAGATAGACCTGGTTACGGCGGCGCTTCATCACCTGTCCGATGTAACGCTGGCTCCAGCGCCTGCTGCCGCCGTACATCGCCGCGGTATCGATGTAGTTGACGCCCAGATCCAGAGCCCGCTCGACGATGGCCACCGCCGCGGCTTCGTTATCCGGCTGTTCGATGGCGGATTGGCCGCCCAGGCTGAAGAGGCCCACGCGGTATTCGGTGCGCCCCAGGTTGCGCGTCGGCATGGCCTCCGGCGTGGCCGGATTCGAGAGCAGCGGCGGCAGCGCGGCCGCCGTCCGGCTCAGCAGACCGCCGGCCACCAGTCCGGCGGTGGCCACTCCGGTCTGCTTCAGGAAGTTGCGGCGCGAAGAGGCGAGTTTTTTGGAGTCGTCTTTCATAGCGCACCAATTACCAGATTTTAGACGCTCGAATCAGTGATTGGTATCACCCACAGGGGGGCGAGTCCGCAACGAAATGGCTCAAGTCGCAACCCACTCCATCATGGCCGCGGACCAGGAATAGCCCACGCCGAAGCCGACAAGCGCAAGCCGGTGGCCGGGCCGGATGCGTCCACGGCATTGCGCCCTTTCCAGCGCCATGGGGATGGTGGAGGAAACGGTGTTGGCGCAGTCCTCCATGTCGACCCAGAATTTCTCCTCCGGGATGGGAGTCCGGGTGCGCAGGCGGTCGAGCATGAACTTGTTGGCCTGGTGGAAGATGAAGTGGTCCACATCCTCCACCCGCCGGCCGCTTTTGTCGAGGAGCTGCTCCAGCAGTTTGGGGACGGTCTCTATGGTAAACCGGTAAACTTCGGGACCGTTCATATACAGGTTGCGCTGGGAGCGCCAGTTGCCACGGGCATCCTCGGTCTCGACTGCCTGTTCACAGGCGACAGGCTGGCGCATGCCGCCGGCGGGGACGATCAGTTCGCGGGCGCCACGGCCGTCGGTGCCGAAGACGAAGGGCCCGATCAGTTCCCTCTCTGACTCGACGGCGGTGAGCAGGGTGGCGGCGGCGCCGTCGCCGAAAATGGTGCGCACGCTGCGGTCGCGGGGATTGATGAACTTGCTGTAGGTCTCGGCGGTGACGAGCAGCACGGTCGCGGCGTTGCCGGTCTCGATCAGGCTCTTGGCCAGCGACAGCCCATAAACGAAGCCGGAACAGCCCTGGTTGAAGTCCAGCGCGCCGCAATCCAGGCGCAGGCCGAGGCGGTCCTGGACCAGGCAGGCGGTGGTGGGCAGAAAGTAGTCCGGGCTTTGGGTGCAGAACAGGAGGAAATCGATGTCCGCCGGGCGACAGGCGCCTTTCTCGAATAGGCGCTGGGCCGCCGCTACGCCCAGGTCGGAGGAGCACTCATCGGGGGCGGCGATGCGGCGCACGGCGATGCCGGTCTTCTCCAGGATCTTCTGTGCGTCCCAGCCTCCGAGCTCTTGCGCCAGTTCTTGGTTGGTCAGGATGCCGGCGGGCAAATAGGAAGCGATCGCTTTGAGCGCTGCCCGCCGCTGCCGGACTCCATCGCCATGGTGCATGGCTGAACTCCAGATCTCAGACACGACTCGGCATCGGCATGGGCTGGGCGACTTGCTGGCACGCGCGAGACGCCGTCACAACCGCAACAGCACCTCTTCACCCCCACTCACCAATGTCACCACTGCGGGCCTCACCTTCATATAACACATTGAAGGCCGGGATTCGAGCCAGGCCTGCAATCGAAAACAGCCCCGCCTTCCAGCACGGGGTAGCCTACGCGGGACTCTTCACGCTGGCCCGCAGTTCGGCGACGATCTCGTGCGCCACGTTGCGCGCCTTTTCGAGCTGGTCCGGGGGAAAAGAAATCGCGCCCACGCGGGCGTGGCCGCCGCCGCCGTAGCGTTCGCAGATCTCGGCCAGGTTGACCACGTGGTCGGCCCGCGCCCAGGGATTCGATCCCACCGAAACCTTGCTGCGGAAGCTGCTCTTGCTCAGGCCCACGCTGTAGATGCACTCCGGGTGGAGATAGTAAGGGATGAACTTGTTGTAGCCCTCCAGCTCCTGATCGGCAATGTCGTAGAAGACAGTGCCGTCGCGGAATTCGGCGCGCTGGCGCATGGTCTCGATGGAGCGCTGGTGGCGCTCCAGCAGCGGCGCGAGGAGCGGCGCCACGAACGCCTCTTCCAGCACCGCGGCCAGTGGACGGTAGGCGAGCAGCGGTATCAAGCGCGGCATGAAGCCGGGGTCGTGCGAGGCTTCGATGATCATGGTCAGCCGCATGGCGGGCTCGCGCATCTCCACCGCGCTGCGTGCGTCGGGAAACTGCGCCCCGTCGATGATGTCCGCCCACTCGATCAGCTCGGCCACCGGCGCGGGGTGGAAGCCGAAGCGCTGCTCCGCCACCGTGGCCAGGAACTTGGTGCAGCTCTTGAAGTCGGGATCATAGAACTTGGTGTTCGACTGCTGCTGCTCGAAGTGGGCAGCGTCTTCGGGGGTGAGGAAGGCGCTCTGATGGTGGTCGAACCACCAGGTGATGCGCGGCGAGGTGGAGTACTTGAAGTCCACGATGGCGTTCTCGTCGCCGTCGAACTTGGACTCGTCGAACAGGCTGCCGGCGCGGTGCACCAAGCCGCTGAAGACGAACTCGGCGTCGTCGCGGATGCGCTCGCGATAAAAACGCGCGAACAGCGAAGCGCACGCCGCCCCGTCGAAACACTTGTCGTGGAAGAACACCCGGACGCGCACCCAGGACCTCTTTCCCTTTTCTCCCTGCATGCCCCAAAGCCGGGGCACTCCAGCCGCGGCGGAGCGCCAAGGGAAAAGAGATACAAATGACATTGTGGGAGAGGAAAGTCAAGTCGCCATCAAATCACGAGGACCGCCGGCGGGGCCTCAAAAAGACAGCTCGCCCCGGGCCCGCTGTTCGCCGGGCAGCAGCGCATGATAGATGAACTCGTGCACCGGCGTGCGGAAGTTCTTGGCACGCCCCAGCCGGACCACAGCTCCGCTGTGCGCCGCTAGCTCCGAGGGCCGCCCGGCAGCGATGTCGCGCTGCATCGAGGCCGTGCCTTCGGGCGGCAGCGCGTCGACGAACTTCAGCGTGTTCGCCACCGACTCGTCCGGCACCGCGATCCCATAGGCGTGGGCCAGGCCCACAATCTCCTGCATCGCGCGTTCGAGTAGCGATCGCGTCTCGGGCACGCTGCGCATCACCCCGATCGGCGCCCGCGTCACTCCCCCCACTCCTCCGAAAGACGCGATGAACTCGAACTTCTCCCATAGCGCCACCTGAATGCTCTCGGGGACACGAACCTCCAGCCCGGCGGCTGCGAGGCACGCGACCAGCTTCGTGAGGCGCGTGGTGCGCGCATTGTTCCACTCGCCGACGGTGATCAGCGGATTGAGCCCCATGTGCCGGATCACGCCCGGCGCGGCTACCATGGCGATGATGTGGCACATTGCGCCGAGCACCTGCTCCGCACCCAGCCCTGCCGCCAGTTGATCGTAGGCCTCCACACCGTTCTGGAAGGGGATGACTACCGTCTCAGGTCCAACCATGGGGCGAATCTGCTGTGCGGCTTCCGGCACCTGCCAGGTCTTGGTGGTCACGAAGATGGCGTCAACTTGTCCCGCGCTCCCCGGATCGGCGGTCGCGTGCACCTGCGGGAGCGAAAAATCGCCCACCGGGCTCTCCACCCGCAAACCGTTCTTGCGCAGCGCCTCGAGCGTCGCGCCACGGGCGATAAAGACGACATCGTTGCCGGCTTGCGCCAGGCGGCCACCGAAGTAGCCGCCCAGAGCGCCGATTCCTATGAAGGCGATTTTCATCTGAGCTGGTCTCACAAATGGTCTCGTGAAAGGGCACGACTTCAGCGGGGTCCCCGGCGCGCCCGCTCTTGGCGCACTGGGGTGCGAGTCGTGCCGCTCGAGACCATATAAAAACTGGGCTTTAGCCCCTGCGGGTACGGCGTCGCTAGCTCTTTTACAAAGATGTCTTGGGGATGAGGTTCCGCGCAAAATTTTTGGCGGAGAGCCGACGCGCTGCCGATGGCGGCCCG